>NZ_AFWY03000008.1:0-242700 GCF_000231075.2 Amycolatopsis sp. ATCC 39116
TGTTGGGCGGTGCAGGCTCGGCTTTCCCGGGTGCCAGGCGCGATGGGGCAGTGCGAGCTCGCTTTCCCCGGGCGTCGGGGCGGCGTGGGCTCCGCTTCTCCGCCGCCCGGAGGCGGCCGGGGCCGCCCCTGCCTCGATGCCGCGCAGCGCGGTGAAGGCCGCGCGCTGGGCGCGATGGAGCCGGTCAGGGGCGCCAGTGGGTGGGCCGGTCGAGGCCCTCCGGCAGGCGGGTCGTGCCGTCGCCCTGGGCGGCGTTCACCTGGGCCTGCGTGAGGAAGAGGCTGCCGGTCAGGTCGGCGCCCGCCAGGTTGGCCCCGCGGAAGTCCGCGCCGATCAGGTCGGCCTGGCGCAGGTCGGCGCGGCGGAGGTCCGCGCCGATGAGGTACGCGCCGCGCAGGTTGGCGGCCCGCAGGTCGGCGCCGCGGAGTTTCGCGCCGATCAGGTCGGCTCCGCGGCGGTTCTTGCCGCGCTTGCCGCGGGCCAGTTCGCTCGCGCGCAGCAGCAGGGCGCTCACCTGCTCGCGGTGGCCGGCGACGTCGAGCCGGACCAGGTCCGCAGCGTTGCTCCCCGCCATGCGCTCGGTCTCCGCGAGCGCGGCCCGCAGGTCGTCGTGGACGGGGCGGGCCGCGGGCAGGGCCAGCGCCTGGGTGAGGTGGTAGAGCAGCTCGTGCAGTTGCCGCATCACCGGGAAGGCGGCGAACATGGCCTCGCGGGTCTCCGGCGCCTGACGCCAGTCGCGGCCGCCGAAGGTCTCCTGGGAGATGCGCTGCCCGGCGCCGAAGCAGTCGAAGACGGTGCAGCCGGTGAAGCCCTCGTCGCGCAGGCGGGCGTGGATGCCGCAGCGGAAGTCGTCGAGCAGGTTGCGGCACGGGGTGCCGGCGTCCTTGTCCACCGCGAAGTCGGCGGAGGCGGCGAAGGGCAGCGCCACGCAGCACAGGCCGAAGCAGTTCGCGCAGTCGGCTCGCAGCGCGTTGCCGGTCACGGTTTCGGATCACCCCTGTCGCAGTCCGGAACGACTCTATCGGGTGGCCCGGACCACAACGTGGGAAACCCCTGGTGACAGCCGTGTCCCGGGCGTTCCGGCGTGTGGTGCGACGATCGCCCGGCGTGTCGCCGCCCGAACGGCGCACCGCGCCGGGGCCAAAAGCGCCTAGCATTGAGAGATGCAGCGGCGGATTTTTGGCATCGAGACCGAGTTCGGCGTCACCTGCACGTTCCACGGGCAGCGCCGGCTCTCGCCCGATGAGGTGGCGCGCTACCTGTTCCGGCGGGTCGTGTCGTGGGGGCGCTCGTCCAACGTCTTCCTGTCCAACGGCTCCCGGCTCTACCTGGACGTGGGATCGCACCCCGAGTACGCGACGGCCGAGTGCGACGACCTGGTACAGCTCGTCACGCACGACAAGGCCGGTGAGCGGATCCTCGAGGACCTGCTGGTCGACGCGGAGCGGCGGCTGGCCGACGAGGGCATCGGCGGGGACATCTTCCTGTTCAAGAACAACACCGACTCGGCGGGCAACTCCTACGGCTGTCACGAGAACTACCTGGTGACGCGCGCGGGCGAGTTCTCGCGGATCGCGGACGTGCTGCTGCCGTTCCTGGTGACCCGTCAGCTGATCTGCGGCGCGGGCAAGGTGCTGCAGACGCCGCGGGGCGCGGTGTACTGCCTGTCGCAGCGGGCCGAGCACATCTGGGAGGGCGTCTCGAGCGCCACGACCCGGTCGCGGCCGATCATCAACACCCGGGACGAGCCGCACGCCGACGCCGAGCGGTACCGGCGGCTGCACGTCATCGTGGGTGACTCGAACATGGCGGAGCCGACGACGCTGCTGAAGATCGGCACGGCGAACCTGGTGCTCGAGATGATCGAGCAGGGTGTGCAGTTCCGGGACTTCACGCTGGACAACCCGATCCGGGCGATCCGGGAGATCAGCCACGACCTGACGGGGCGGCGCCCGGTGCGGCTGGCGGGCGGGCGGGAGGCCTCGGCGCTGGACATCCAGCGCGAGTACTACGGGCGCGCGGTGCAGCACGTGCAGGCCAACGACTCGGGCCCGACGGCGCAGCGGGTGGTGGAGCTGTGGGGCCGCGCGCTGGACGCGGTGGAGCAGCAGGACTTCAGCAAGATCGACACCGAGATCGACTGGGCGATCAAGCACCGGCTGGTGGAGCGGTACCGGGCGAAGCACAACCTGGACCTGTCCAGCCCGCGGGTGGCGCAGCTGGACCTGGCCTACCACGACATCCGGCGCGGGCGGGGCCTGTTCGACCTGTTGCAGCGCAAGGGGCTGGTGCGGCGGATCACCGACGACGGCGAGATCGAGCTGGCCAAGGACACGCCGCCGCAGACCACGCGCGCGAAGTTGCGGGGCGACTTCATCGCCGCCGCGCAGGCCGCCGGCCGGGACTTCACGGTCGACTGGGTGCACCTCAAGCTCAACGACCAGGCGCAGCGGACCGTGTTGTGCAAGGACCCGTTCCGCGCGGTGGACGAGCGCGTCGACCGGCTGATCAGCTCGCTGTGAGCGCGTTCGAGGAGGCGTGGCGGTCCTGGCACGCCGAGCGGGAGCGGGCGCTCGCCGAGCCGCACGGGTGGCTGAGCATCACGGCGCGGCACTGGCTGACTGCCGAGCCGCAGCGGTTCGACGGCATCCCGGGCACCTGGCGTCTCGACGGTGATGAGGCCGCGGTCGTGGTGGTGGATCCGGACGAGGAGTTCGGGGTGTCCGGCACGACGCGGTTCGAGCTGGTCAACAGCGGCCCGGGCGAGATGGTCAAGGCCGGTGACCGGGTCGTCGAGGTCGCGCGGCGCAGCGGGTACCTGGTGCGGTTGCGGGACCCGGCGGCGCCGGTGCGGGCGGCGTTCCGCGGCGTGCCTGCCTACGAGCCGGATCCGGCGTGGGTGCTGCCCGGCCGGTTCGAGCCGTACGACGAGCCGCGGCCGGTGACCGTCGGGGCGGTCGTGGAAGGACTGTCGCATGTGTACTCCTCGCCCGGCGTGCTGCGGTTCGCGTACCGGGGCGAGGAGTTCGCGCTGACCGCGTTCAACGGCAAGGGCGGCGCGGCGTTCTCGGTGCTGTTCACGGACGCCACGTCGGGTGTGACGACGTACGCCGCGAACCGCAGCCTGTCGGTCGCCGAGCCGGACGCGGAGGGGCGGGTGGAGCTGGACTTCAACCGGGCCGTGAACCTGCCGTGCGCGTTCATTGACCTCGCGACCTGCCCGCTGCCCCCACCGGAGAACCGGTTGCCGTTCCCGGTGGAGGCGGGCGAGCAGATCCCGTGGGAGCGCCGTTAACGCACCGCCAGACCAGCCACTCGGCGAACAACCCGATGGGCTTGTCGAGCGGCCGGGCGTTCCCACCCTGCGCGAAGCCGAGCATGACCACGAGCACGATCGCGAGTCGCCGCTGGGTGGAGAACAGGTCGTCGAGGATCGCCCACTCAGTGCGGATGAACACCGTGCGGAGCGTCAGGGTGCTCACGATGAGCTGCACCGCGGATCACGGTGCTCGTCACGAAGTTCGGCTCCCGTACGTGCGCTGGGGCACCCCAGCCTTTGGCAGCGCCGCCAGGTCAGCTAGCCGACCTCAAAAGATCAGGAAACTCCTGTTCACCGCCCTCATCGCACCGCGGCGGGTTGTTTCGCCATCTCGCTGACGCCGACCCGGTCGTGCAGGCGGCGTAGCGGTTCGGGTGCCCACCAGGCGTAGCGGCGGAGCAGTCGCATGCCCGCGGGCAGCAGGACGCCGCGCACGAGGGTGGCGTCGATGAGGATCGCCAGGCCGGTGCCGATTCCGAACATCTGGATGAAGCTCACGCCGCTGGTGCCGAAGGCGAACACGCTGACCGCGAGCAGCAGCGCGGCGGCCGAGACGATCCGCCCGGTGCGGGACAGCCCGTGCACCACCGCTTCGCGCGGGCCAAGCCCGTGGTCGTGGGCCTCCTTGATGCGGCTGACCACGAACACCTCGTAGTCCATGGACAGCCCGAACGCGATGCAGAACAACAGCATCAGCATGCTGGTGTCCAGCGGCAGCGGGGTGAAGCCGAGGAACCCGGCGGCGAAGCCCTCCTGGAAGACCAGCACCATCACGCCCATCGTGGCGGACAGGCTGAGCAGGTTGAACAGCAGCGCGCGCAGCGGCTGCAGGACGCTGCCGGTGAACAGGAACAGCAGGATGAACGTGGTGACGGCGATCAGGCCGGCCGCCAGGGGGAGCCTGCTGCCGATGGCGTCCTTGCTGTCCACCAGCGCGGCCGCGTCGCCGCCGACCGCCACTTCGAGCCCGGGCGGGGCGGGCAGCGCGCGGACCTCGGCGACGACGCCTTCGGCTTCGGCGGACCGGGAGTCGGCGGTGGTGACGACGGACAGCTTCTGCGCGCCGGGCGCCCCGAGCGCCGGGTTCGCGGGGCCGTCGGCGCGGCCCTGGCTGAAGCCGCCCGCGCTGGAGGACACGTGAGCGACGCCGTCCAGTTCGGACAGCCGGCCGGCGTACCCGGCGATCGCGGCCGGGTCGGGTGTGCCGAGCGCGATGACCTCGATGGCGCGGCTGTCGTTGGCCGGGTAGGCCGCACGCAACTCGTCGCCGACGACGCGGCTGGACGCGGTTTCCGGTAGCACCCGCTCGTCGGGGGTGCCGAACTGGACGCCGAGCAGGGGAGTGGCGGCCGCGACGAGCACGACGAGCACGGGGACGGCGGCCAGCGCGGGCCGTTTCATCGCGAACGCGGCGACCCGGCCCCAGAACGCGGACACCGTGCTCGGGGTGCGGCCGCGCGCCCAGGGCAGGCGGCCGGCGTTCACCCGCGGCCCGAGGACGGTCAGCAGCGCGGGCAGCACGACCACCGCGGCGACCATGGCGATCACGATGACGCCGATGCCGGCGTAGGCGAAGGAGCGCAGGAAGTACTGGGGGAACAGCAGCAGCGCGGCGAGTGCGACGGCGACGGTGGCGGCGCTGAAGCTGATCGTGCGCCCGGCGCTGGCCACGGTGCGGATCACGGCGGTCCGGGTGTCCGCGCCCGTGGCGAGTTCCTCCCGGAACCGGCTGACCATGAGCAGGGCGTAGTCGATGCCGAGGCCGAGCCCGAGCGCGGTGGTCAGGTTGATCGCGAACACCGACACGTCGGTCAGCGACCCGAACACCGACAGTTCGGCGAACGTGCCGAGAACCGCGATGCCGCCGACGACCAGCGGCAGCAGGGCGGCGACGACGCTGCCGAAGACGAGGAACAGCAGGACGAGGATGATCGGCACGGCGATCATCTCGGCGATCAGCAGGTCGCGGCTGACCTGGTCGTTGATGTCGAGGCCGACGACCGCGCCGCCGCCCGCGGTGACGGTGACGGGGCCGTTTTCGCCCTGGTAGCGGTCCACGATGGCCTCGACCGCGTCGGCGGAGGTGTCGGCGGGCTGGGTGACGATCAGCGCGGAGCGGCCGTCGTCGGCGCGCAGCGGCGGGGCGCCGGTCGCCCAGTAGGAGGTGACCGATTCCAGGGCGGAATCGGCGGCGAGGCGTTCGGTCAGTGCCGTGCCCGCCGCGCGGGTGGCGGGGTCGTCGACGGTGCCGTCCCGGGCCTGGACGAGGAACAGCAGGTTGTCCTGGCCGCCGAAGTGCTGTTCGGCGAGGGCCGCGGCGCGGCTGGAGTCGGAGCCGGGGTCGTCGAACCCCTGGGACTGGAGCTTGCCGAACGCGGTCATGCCGAGGACGGCCGCGCCGGCGAGGAGGACGCCGGCGACGACGAGGACGAGCCGTGCGTGATCGGCGGCGAACCGGCCGAGCCGAGCGAACATGGGAACCCCTCGAATGTTGACGGGCGCAAACTTGGCACCCGTCAACTTGCCACCGATGTGCACGGGTGTCAACATCGGGCTGTGAGCTCCTCAGCGCCCGTTCGAACCGGCTACCACCACGGCGACCTCCGCAACGCCCTCATCCGGGCCGCCGCCGAACTCGCCCAGGCCGGCGGCCCGTCGTCGGTGACCATCCGGGCGGCCGCGCGGGCCGTCGGCGTCACCCCGACCGCCGCCTACCGGCACTTCGCCGGGCACGAGGAGCTGCTGGAGGCGGTCAAGACGCGCGCGATGGAACTGCTGACCGCGGCGATGAACGAGGCGCTGGACCGGCTGGACCCGGCCGACGACCCCGCCGAACGCGGGCTGAGCAGGCTGGCCGCGATCGGGCAGGGGTACTTCACGTTCGCGCTCGCCGAGCCCGGGTTGTTCCGCACCGCGTTCACCGGCGGGATCTCGCCGATGCCGCCGCTGGCCGACGTCGAGGAGTCCAACCCGTTCCGCAAGCTGGTCGACGCCATCGACGACCTGGCCGCCGCCGGATACCTGCCCCCGCAGCGCCGCCCGATGGCCGAGTTCGCCGCGTGGGCGTCCGTGCACGGCCTGGCGATGCTGCACCTGGACGGCCCGCTGACGCCCACCTCGCGCGAGGCCCGCGAACTCGCGCTGGAGCGGACGATCGAGATCATCGCCGAGGGGCTGGGCGGGGTGGCGCTCCCGGAGCACCTGAGGAAGACACTGAGCCGCGTCGCCCGCGGCGGTTGAGCCCTAAGGCGCCGGCATGCGGGCGAGCATGCCGGTGTTGAGGGGGTCGCGCCGCTCGTCATCGCCACCGGAACGGGCTGCCCTCGGCCGACCGGGTGGTGGCGACGAGCGCGTCGCCACCCTCCACCTTGAGGATGGTTCGGGCTGCCGCTGATCGTTGCGGAGCTCATCCCCGATCCGGCTCCGCAGCACTTCCGCGCCGTTGGCGACCTCCGCCTGCGCCATCGATGCCTCGGTGAGGACCTCATCGGGCAGCGCGTCGGGTCGGGCAGCGTCGCGAGCGGCTGAAATCCGCGCCTCGCCGCGGCACGGGTGGGTATCTCGTGGACATCCTGGGCGCGCCGGGGTGGACCTCGGCGACTCGATCACCAGTGCGAGCTACTGTGGTCGGGTGTCCACCGCCCGCGCCGAGCGCCTGGTCAATCTGGTGCTCGCTCTGCTGTCGACCCGGCAGTACCTCACCGCTGACCGGATCCGCGGGATCGTGCCCGGATACGCCGACGCCGCGAGTGCCGAGGCCTTCTCCCGCATGTTCGAGCGGGACAAGACCGAGCTGCGTGAACTGGGGATCCCGCTGGAGACCGGCCGCAACTCGGCCTTCGACCCGGCCGAGGGCTACCGCATCGCCCGCCGGGACTACGAGCTCGGCGAGATCGAGCTGGCCCCGGACGAGGCCGCGGCCGTCGGGCTCGCGGTCCGGCTCTGGGACTCGCCCGAGATGACCGGGCAGGCCCAGGGCGCGCTGGTCAAGCTGCGCGCCGCCGGGGTCGACGTCGACCACACCGAGCCCCCGGTCGTGGAGTCCCGCGTCCGCGCCGAACCGGCCTTCACCCCGCTGGTCGCCGCCGTGCAGGCCCGCCAGGCCGTCCAGTTCTCCTACCGCCGCTCCGGCTCGGCCGAACGCCTCACCCGCACCCTCGAACCGTGGGGCGTGGTGTCCTGGCGCGCCCGTTGGTACGTCGTGGGCCACGACCGCGACCGGGGCGCGCCGCGCTGCTTCCGGCTCTCCCGCATCGTCGGCGACGTGCGCACCGTCGGCCGCCCGGGGGAGGTCCAGCGCCCGGACAACGTCAACCTGCTGGAGCTGATCGCGGGCACCGGCGACCCCGACCCCTCGCCCGTCACCACCGCGAAGCTGTGGATCGCCGACCAGCGCGCCGCCGGGGTGCGCCGCCGGGCCCGCCTCACCGGGCGGCTCACCGTGGACGGCGTCGAGGGCGATCTCGCCGAGATCGACCTGTACTTCCCGGAGAGCGCCGCGGACTGGATCGCCGGGCACGGGCCCGACGTGCTGGTGCTCGAACCGGACGTGCTGGCCAAGGCGGTCCGCGGCCGCCTGGAGTCCGTGCTCCACCACGAGGTGCGCCGATGAGCGGCTCCACCGACCGGATGCCCCGGCTCCTCGCGCTCGTGCCCTACCTGCTCGCCCGCCCGGGCATCCGCATCGAGGACGCGGCCCGCGACTTCGGCGTCACCGCCCGCCAGCTGCGCCGCGACCTGGAACTGCTGTGGATGTGCGGGCTGCCCGGCTACGGCCCGGGCGACCTGATCGACCTGTCCTTCGAGGGCGACACCGTCACGGTCACCTTCGACGCGGGCATGAACCGCCCGCTGCGCCTCACCGGCGGGGAGGCCACCGCGCTGCTCGTCGCGCTGCGCGCGGTCGCCGAGACCCCCGGCGTGGTCGACACCGACGCGGTGCACCGCGCCATCGCCAAGATCGAGGCCGCCGCCGGGCAGGCCCAGCCCTCCGGCGTCGTGGTCGGGCTCGCCGTCCGGGAGGGCGAGAAGACCGCCGCGACCCGCCGCGTCGTGCAGAACGCGCTGCGCGCCGGGCGGGCGCTGCGGATCCGCTACTACACCGCCTCCCGCGACCAGATCACCGAGCGCACCGTCGACCCGATGCGGCTGCTGATCGTGCAGGCCGTCGGGTACCTGGAGGCCTGGTGCCGCCGCGCCGAGGGCGTCCGGCTGTTCCGGCTGGACCGCATCGACGAGGTCGAGGTCCTCGACGAGCGCGCCGCGCCACCCCCGACGGCGCGGCCCACCGACATCTCCGACGGGGTGTTCCGCGCCCGGCCCGGCCAGCCGGAGGCGCAGCTGGTGCTGGAACCGGACGCGCGCTGGGTCGCCGAGTACTACCCGTGCGAGGAGCTGGCCGAGCTCGACGGCGGGCGGCTGCGGGTGCGGATGCGCTACGGCGACGAGTCGTGGATGGTGCGGCTGGTGCTCGGGCTGGGCGGCGACGCGCGCGTGGAAAGCCCGCCCGAGCTGGCCGAAGCCGTCCGTAGCCGGGCCGCCGCCGCGCTGGAAAGGGCACGTCACCTCCCGGCCACCTTGGGCCAGTAGGGTGACGCCGTGTCGTACCTGCCGAGCATTGTGCTCGCCGCCGTGGGCCTCCTGGCTCTGATTCTTGTCCTGATCCGGACATTCGGGGTCTTGCGCCGCTTCCGCAAGGCATCGAGCATGGTTACGGCGAGTGTCACCGACCGCACCGGGCTGTTGAAGGCCCGGACGGCCGGTCTGCGCGTCGCGCTCGAGCAACGGCGGCGTCCCGCCCCTGAGCAAGTAGAGTTGGTCACAAGCAAGGAAGGAGGCCACTGATGCTGAACGGGTTGCAGCCGTGGCACTTGATCATCCTGGTGCTCGTCGTGGTCCTGCTGTTCGGCGCGAAGCGCCTGCCGGATGCCGCGCGGTCCATCGGCAAGTCCATGAAGATCTTCAAGGCCGAGACCAAGGACCTCCGTGAGGACGGCAAGGCCGAGGAGCCCGACAAGAAGCAGATCACGGCCTCCGAGACGACGCCTTCCGCGGCGACCGCCGCCGACGACCAGGTCGCGCAGCTGCAGAAGCAGCTCGACGAGCTGAAGCGGCAGCAGGCGGCGGAGAAGGCCGACCAGGCTCACAAGCACGCCAGCTGAGGCGAGGACGGAGCCTGTCGTGGCGGACTCCGCCCCCAAGAGCCGGAGGGACCGGCGGCGCAAGCGCAGCCGCCGGCTCAACCCCGACGGCACGATGACGCTCATCGAGCACATCTACGAGTTCCGGCGCCGCCTGGGCTGGGCCCTGCTCGCCGTGCTCGCCGGCGGGATCTTCGGCTTCATCTGGTTCAACACCAGGATGGGCCCGGTCCCGTCACTCGGGTCGATCATCAACGACCCGTACTGCGCCATCCCGGCCGACCGGCGGCTCGGCAGCACCGAGGGCTGCTACTTGCTGCAGACGGTGCCGTTCGAGGCGTTCATGATCCAGCTGAAGGTCGGTCTCGCCGGGGGCGCGGTGCTGACCTCTCCGCTGTGGCTGTACCAGCTGTGGGCGTTCATCGCCCCCGGCCTGTACACCAAGGAGCGCAAGTACGCGCTCACCTTCGTCGGTTTCGCGAGCGTGCTGTTCGCCGGTGGCGCCGTCCTGGCCTACCTGCTCATCCCGCACGCCCTGCAGCTGCTGATGGGCTTCGGCAGCGACTTCTTCATCACCGGCCTCACCGGCGACAAGTACATCTCGTTCGTGCTGTCGCTGCTGATCATCTTCGGGGTCAGCTTCGAGCTGCCGCTGCTGCTGGTGATGCTGAACTTCGTGGGCGTGCTCAAGTACGCCCAGCTGAAGCGGTGGCGCCGCGGGATCATCATGGCGGTGTTCGTCTTCGCCGCGTTCGCCACGCCCGGGTCGGACCCGTTCTCGATGATCGCCCTGGCCGGCGCGCTGACCGTGCTCGCCGAGCTGGCCATCCAGATCGCGCGGGTGCACGACAAGCGCAAGTACCGCGGCAGCGAGAGCGAGGAGTGGGCCGGCCTGTCCGACGACGAGGCCGCGCCGTTCGACTACACCCCGAGCAGCATCGACGACGACGCGCCCGCCAAGCCCAAGACCGAGGACGTGACCTAACCGGTCTGCCTCGCCAATGGGTATCCGTGCGGCCCTGGCCGTCCACCCCGACACCGGCCGCGGTGCGGCGGCCAGGATCGCCGGCACCGTGGCCGCTCGTCTGCGTGCCGGGGTGGACCGGCTGGAGCTGCTCGGCGCCGCGGCCCCGGACAGCCTCCCGGACGGGCTCGACGCCTTGGTCGTCCTCGGCGGCGACGGGGCCGTGCACCACGCCGTCCAGTACTGCGCCGCCACCGGCACCCCGCTCGGGATCATCCCCGCGGGCACCGGCAACGACCTCGCCCGCGGGCTCGGCATCCCCCTCGACCCGCTGCGCGCCACCGACGCCGTCGTGACCGCGCTGCGGGAACGCCGCCACCGCGCCGTCGACCTCGGCCACCTCGACGGCGCCTGGTTCGCCACCGTCCTGTGCACCGGCTTCGACGCCGCCGTCAACGCCCGCGCCGCCCGCCTGCGCTGGCCCGCCGGCCCGCGCCGCTACGACGTCGCCGTGCTCGCCGAACTCGCCGCGTTCCGGGCCCGCCCGGTCACCCTCACCACCGACGGCGAACCCCACCACCTCGACGCCACCCTCGTCGCCGTCGGCAACACCCCCTACTACGGCGCCGGCATGCGGATCTGCCCGCACGCCGACCCCGGAGACGGGCTCTTCGACATCACCGTCGTCGGCCACGCCACCCGCGCCGACCTGCTGCGGATCATGCCCGGCCTGCGCCACGGCCGGCACCTGCGCCACCCCGCGGTGCGCACCCTGCGCGCCCGCGAGGTCCGCATCGAGGCCACCTCCTGGCCCCTCTGCGCCGACGGCGAGATGCTCCCCGGCGCCCCGGTCACCGCCCGCTGCGCCCGCGGCGCGCTCACCATCCTGGGCTGACACCCACCGCATGCGTCCCGCACACCGCATGTGACACCCTGACAAGGTGGCCCCTCGCCCTTCCGTGTCGCCGGCCGAGGCCTACCAGGCTTCCAAGCGCCGCGCCCAGTACCCCCAGCTGACCCGCTTCGCCGACGAGGCGGAGTTCGGCTTCGACGACTTCCAGATCCGCGGCTGCCGCGCGCTGGAGGACGGCCACGGCGTGCTCGTGTGCGCGCCGACCGGCGCGGGCAAGACCGTGGTCGGCGAGTTCGCCGTGCACCTCGCGCTCGCCGAGGGCCGCAAGTGCTTCTACACCACGCCCATCAAGGCGCTGTCCAACCAGAAGTACGGCGACCTCGTGCAGCGCTACGGCGCCGGCACCGTCGGGCTGCTCACCGGGGACACCGCGATCAACGGCAACGCCCAGATCGTCGTGATGACCACCGAGGTCCTGCGCAACATGCTCTACGCGGGCTCCTCGGCCATCGACGACCTCGGCTACGTCGTGATGGACGAGATCCACTACCTCGCCGACCGGTTCCGCGGCGCGGTGTGGGAAGAGGTCATCCTGCACCTGCCCGAGTACGTGCGGGTCGTGGGCCTGTCCGCCACCGTCAGCAACGCCGAGGAGTTCGGCGAATGGCTGGTGACGGTTCGCGGCGACACCACGGTCGTGGTCGACGAGCACCGGCCCGTGCCGCTGTGGCAGCACATGATGGTTGGCAACCGGCTGCTCGACCTGTTCGCCGACGACGGCTCCGACGGCGAGCTGCGCATGAACCCGGGCCTGCTGCGGCGCGTGGAAGAGGTCGGCCGCATGCACGCCCCCGCGGCGCTGCGGCGCGGCCGGGGCGGGCGCACCTACTCGCGCGGTCCCCGGTTCCGGCCGCCGTCCCGGGTGGACATGATCACCCGCCTGGACGCCGCCGGGCTGCTCCCGGCGATCGTGTTCATCTTCTCCCGCGCCGGCTGCGACGCCGCCGTGAGCCAGGTGACCCGCTCCGGGCTGCGCCTGAACACCCCGGAAGAAGCCGCCGAGGTGCGCCGCATCGTCGACACGCGCACCAAGGACCTGCCCGAGGGCGACCTGGGCGTGCTCGGCTACTGGGAATGGCGCGAGGCGCTGGAGAACGGCATCGCCGGGCACCACGCCGGGCTGCTGCCCGCGTTCAAGGAAACCGTCGAGGAACTGTTCGTGCGCGGCCTGGTCAAGGTCGTGTTCGCCACCGAAACCCTCGCGCTGGGCATCAACATGCCTGCCCGCACCGTGGTGCTCGAACGGCTGGTCAAGTACAACGGCGAGGCCCACGTCGACCTCACCCCGGGCGAGTACACGCAGCTCACCGGCCGCGCCGGTCGCCGCGGCATCGACGTCGAGGGCCACGCCGTCGTGGTGTGGCAGCCGGGGGTCGACCCGAACGCCGTCGCCGGACTGGCCTCGACCCGCACCTACCCGCTGCGCTCGTCGTTCCGGCCCGGCTACAACATGGCGATCAACCTGGTCGCCCAGCTCGGCCACGAACAGGCCCGCGAGCTGCTCGAACAGTCCTTCGCCCAGTTCCAGGCCGACCGCTCGGTCGTCGGGCTGTCCCGCCGCATCGAGAAGAACCGCGAGGCGCTCAAGGGCTACGCCGAGGCCGTCACCGGCGACTTCGACGCGATGCTCGACTACGTGCAGCTGCGCAAGAAGATCTCCGACCGGGAGAAGGCGCTGGCCCGGCAGAACACCGCCGCCCGCCGCGCCGACACCGCGGTGTCGCTGGAGAAGCTGCGCAAGGGCGACGTCATCGCCGTCCCCGCCGGGCGGCGCGCCGGGCTGGCCGTGGTGATCGACCCCGGTCTGGACCCCGTGCGCGAGCCGCGCCCGGTCGTGGTGACCGAGGACCGGTGGTCCGGACCGCTGTCGCTGTCGGACTTCTCCGCGCCCGTGGAGCCGCTGGGCCGGATCAAACTGCCCAAGCACATCGAACTGCGCTCGCCCAAGACCCGCCGCGACATCGCCTCGCACCTGCGCGACTCCGGGATTTCCCTGCCCGGCCGCCAGAAACGGCGATCGGGGGCCAATGAGGACGGTGAGCTGGCCGCGCTGCGCCGCGCCCTGCGCGCCCACCCCTGCCACGGGCTCGCCGAACGCGAGGCCAACATCCGCTGGGTCGAGCGCTACCACCGGCTCGCCGGGGAAACCGAGCAGCTGGAACGACGCGTCGCCGCCACCACCCACTCGCTGGCGCGGGCGTTCGACCGCATCCGGGCGCTGCTGGCCGAACGCGGCTACCTCGCCGAGGGCGAGGACCGCGTCACCGAGCACGGAGCGCGCCTGGCCCGCCTCTACAGCGAATCCGACCTGCTGGCCGCCGAGTGCATCCGCCACGGCGTCTGGGAAGGACTGACCCCGCCCGAGCTCGCCGCCGTCGTCTCCACGCTCGTGTTCGAGGCCCGGCGCGACTCGCCCGGTGAGCCGCGGCTACCCGCCGGGGGCGTGCCCAAGGCGTGGCAGGAGACCGCCAAGATCTGGACCGACCTCGCCGAGGACGAACGCCGCCACCGCCTCGACCGCACCCGCGAACCCGACGCCGGGTTCGCCTGGCCGGTGTACCGGTGGGCCCGCGGCGAATCCCTCGAAAAGGTGCTCACCGCCGCCGACGCCAACGGGCAGGAACTGTCCGCGGGTGACTTCGTGCGCTGGTCCCGGCAGGTCGTCGACCTGCTCGACCAGATCAAGACGGTCCTCGGCAAGGCCGACCCGGTCGGCGACGCCGCCGCGCAGGCCGTCAAGGCGCTGCGGCGCGGGGTCGTCGCGGCGGGTGCCGAGTAGCGCGGCCCACCCTGCGTTGTGGTTGGATCGCGCTGAGCGAGGACGATCAGGGGAGGCAGGCAGTATGAGCACGCCCTACGGCGGCACCGACCCGCAGCAGCAGTGGAGCCAGCCCGGGTACGGGCAGCAACCTGGCCAGCCGCAGCAGTACGCCCAGCAACCCCAGTACGGGCAGCCGCCGGGCTACGGCCAGCAGCCGGGCCAGTTCCAGCCCGCACAGCCCCAACCTGGACAGCCCCAGTACGGGCAGCAGTACCCGGGCCAGGCCGCGCCCCAGTACGCCGGACAGCAGTACGCCGGACAGCAGCACCCGCCCCAGCAGTACCCGGGGCAGCAGCACGGCGCGCCGGGCGGCTACGGGCAGCAGCAGCCGGCGAAGAAGGGCGGCAAGGGCCTGCTGATCGGGCTGGGCGCGGCGGTCGTCGTGGTGGCCGCGTTCTGCGTCACCGCGTTCCTCGCGCCCGGGTTCCTCAAGACCACCGTGCTGAGCCAGAGCGCGGTGCAGGACGGCGTCAAGCAGGTCCTCATCGGCAACTACCAGCTCACCCAGGTCGGCGACGTGCAGTGCCCCGCCGACCAGGAGGTCAAGTCCGGAGCCACCTTCGACTGCTCCGCCGTCGTCAACGGCCAGGGCAAGACCGTCACCGTGACCATCAAGGACGACGCCGCCAACTACGAAGTCGCCTACCCCCGGTAATTGGCTGGCGTGCGGCCGCACCGTCGGGAACGATCGCGTCGTGAGTGACTACACCGTCCGCACGCTGCGGCCCGACGAACACCGCGCCGCCGTCGACCTGTTCCGGTCCACCCTCCACGTCGCCGCCACCACCGACGAGACGTGGAAGATCGTCGAACGCGCGCAGCAACCCGGCCGCACCCTGGGCGCCTTCGACACCGAGCTGATCGGCACCGCCCGCTCGTTCGACGCCGAGATCACCCTGCCCGGCGGCGCCCGCGCCGGCGCAGCGGGAGTCACCGGTGTCGGTGTCCGTCCCGACCGGACCCGCCGGGGCGTCCTCACCGAGCTCATGCGCACCCAGCTCACCGACATCGCCGCCCGCGGCCTGCCCTTCGCCGCGCTGCGCGCCAGTGAAGGCGTCATCTACAACCGCTTCGGCTACGGCGTCACCACGCGCAGCCGCGGCTACGAGATCGACCGCCGCCGCGCCGCGCTCCGCCCCGACGTCCCGGCAGGCGGCCAGGTCGAGCTGTGGCCGCTGGACACCGCACTGGAGCGGCTGCCCGGCCTGTACGCGGCACTGCCGCACACCCGCCCCGGCATGATGACCCGCCCTCCGTACTGGTGGCCGGGCTGGGAACGGCACGCCCGCGAAGCCACCAGCCCCGTCCTGACCGCCGTCCACCACGGCGAAGACGGCCCCGACGGCTACGTCGTCTACAGCGTCGAACGCAAGCACTGGAACGACCCGGCGGTGCTGCAGGTCATCAGCCTGCACGCCGGCACCGACGAGGCGTTCAACGGGCTGTGGCGCTACCTGCTCGGCGTCGACCTCGTCGACACCCTGCGCGCCGACGAACGCCCGGTCGACGAGCCGGTCGAGCTGCTGTTCACCGACATCCGCGCGGTGAAGGACACCGGCGGCGGGGACGAGCTGTGGCTGCGGGTGGTCGACGTGCCCGCCGCGCTCGGCGCCCGCGCCTACGAGGGTGAGCCGGTCGTGCTGGAGGTCGTGGACCCGGTGCTGGAAGCCAACTCCGGGCGCTACCACGTGTCCCCGGACGGCGCCCGCCGCACCGACGCCGCCGCCGACCTGCGGCTCGGGGTGGACGCGCTGGCCATGATCTACCTCGGCGCGTGGCGGCCCTCGCAGCTGGCCGCGGCCGGGCGGATCCAGCCGGCGGACCCGGCGGCGCTGGGGCGGGCCGACCGGCTCTTCGCCACGCCCGTACCCGCGTGGTGTGGTACACACTTCTGAGAAGCTCGTTCCGGGGGTGAATGGTGCGGACCACGCTGGTGCTCGCGTGCGCCGCGCTCGTGCTGTCCGGATGCGACAGTGCCCCGACCGGCCCCGCACCGTCCACCCCACCACCGCCCACCACCTCGACGGCCACCACGTCCTCGTCCACGGCGTCGGCGAGCCTCACCCCGGTGCGGCGGGTGTTCGACGCCGCGCACGTGCAGGACGGCGTCCGGCGGGTGCTCACCGAGTCCTACCTGATCGCCGGAGTCGGCGACGTGTCCTGCCCGGCCGGTGAGGACGTCGTCGCCGGGCACATCTTCGAGTGCACAGTGGACATCGCGGGCGAGAAGGAGAAGGTGACCATCACGGTGCGGGACGCGGCGGGCGGCTACGAAGTCTCCCAGCCCGAACCATGACCGGCGTGGAGATCCGGCCGCTGGCGGCGGGGGAGGAGCGGGCGGCGTTCGAGCTGCTCGGCCGGACCCTGCACGTCACCGTCACCGACGAGCTGTGGACGCGCCGCGCGGCGTCGTTCCCCGCCGAGCGGCGATTCGGCGCCTTCGCGGGCGGGGAACCGGTGGGCGTCGCGGGCTCCTTCGCGACCCGGCTCGCCGTGCCCGGTGGGAAAGCGCTTCCCGCCGCCGCCGTGGACGGGGTCGGAGTGCGCACCGACCACACCCGCCGCGGCATCCTCACCGGACTGATGGCCGCCCAGCTCGCCGACTGCGCCCGCCGCGGCGACGTGCTGGCCGTCCTGCACGCCAGCGAAGCCACCATCTACGGGCGATTCGGGTACGGCATGGCCACCCGGAGCCAGAACCTGCGCGTCACGCGGGCGGCGTTCCGCGCCGACGCCCCCGTAGGCGGGACGGTGCGGCTGCTCGGCGCCGCCGAGGCACGGGAGCTGGTTCCCCGGCTGTACGCGGAGATGGGCCCGCACCGGGCCGGGATGATCGAGCGGCCCGAGGTGTGGTGGTCCTACGCCCGGGACCGCCTCATCGGCGAGCACCAGGTCGCCGTCCACACCGGACCGCGCGGCGACGACGGTTTCGTGCTCTACCGCACCGAGGACCTGCGCACCTTCGACCAGCCGAACCTCGGCGCCGCGCTCACGGTCCGCGATTTGCACGCGGCGGACACCGCGGCGCTGGCCGGGTTGTGGCGCTTCCTGTTGCGGGTCGACCTGGTCTCCGAGGTCCGCGCTCCGGGGCGCCCGCTGGACGACCCGCTCCCCGCGATGCTCACCGACCCGCGCGCCTGCGCGGTGACCGGCGTGGACGACCAGCTGTGGCTGCGGCTGCTCGACGTGCCTGCCGCGCTCGCCGCCCGCGCGTGGGGACCGGGCGAGCCGGTGGTGATCGAGGTGACCGACCCGCGGCTGCCCGCCAACACCGGCCGCTACCGGATCACCCCCGGCGGCGCCGAACCCACCACCGCGGCCGCCGACCTGCGGACCGGCCCGGAGACGCTGGCGATGCTCTACCTCGGCGACCGCCTGCCCAGCGCACTCGCCACCGCGGGCAGACTCGAGGTGGTGAACCCCGCGGCGCTGCCGCACGCGGACAGCCTGTTCGCCACCAGGGTTCCGCCGTGGTGCGGGACCCCGTTCTGAGGTTCCGGTTCCGCCGCTGAGGTTGCGCTCGATGACTCAACGACGCGTGAGGCGGGGCAGGATCGTCCTGGGGGCGTTGGCCGTGCTCGTCGCGGCCGGGGTGGTTTTCGCGGTCAAGACGCTCAGCGGTGGCTTGCCCGGCCGGGTGTACAAACTGGAGACGGCCTGTGGCGGCACCACCTACGACGATGCCGCGCCGTACACCGGTCCGGGGCCCCACCCCGTCGCGATCTTCATGCCCACTGAGTTCGGGGAGCTCTTCGTGGTCGGACCCACCATGCCGGACCGATCCGACATCGCGAGCTGCGCTCCGTCCTCGTCGAGGGCGAGGACACCCGCTGTCCGCCGTCGATCAGCGCCGACTCCCCGCCGGAGCGGCTCATCAGCGAACTCACGGCTGCCCAGTGGCAGCCCGTGCTGGCCGACCTGGTGGAGGCGGCGCCCCGGTAGACGATTCACGACCGGGACGCGATGAGCGCCTCGACGCCGTCGAGGATGCGGGCCAGCCCGAACTCGAACGCGTGCGGGTCGGTGGGCGCCTGGTAGGCCTCCCCGGAGGCGGAGCCCACCCGGGCGGCCACCGGGAAGCGCTCGGGGTCGAAGATCTTCTCCAGCAGTGGCGCGTAGGACTCCCACCACTGGACGTCGCTCTGGCCGCTGCGCCGCGCCGCCTGCTCGGCCTCGACCACGCCGCGCATGGCGGAGTGCACGAACCCCAGCACCAGTGTGAGCACCTGGTCCATTTCGATGTCGGTGAGCCCGGTGCCTTCCAGCGCGCGCAGTTCGTAGTCGTACTTGGCGATCACGTTCGGGCCCATCGGCGGGCGGCTCGTGGCGACCTGCAGCAGCCACGGGTGCCGCCGGTACACCGCGGCGTTCTCCCGCGCGATCTGCTCCAGCCTGCCCCGCCAGCCGCCGGGCACCTCGGCCGGGCGCGCGGTCTCGCCGACCACCGCGTCGACCATCAGGTCCAGCAGTTCCGCCTTGCCGGGCACGTAGGTGTAGAGCGACATCGTGCCGGCGCCCAGTTCCTCGGCGACCTTCCGCATCGACAGCGCGGCCAGCCCGGCGGTGTCGGCGAGCTTGATCGCGACGCGGGTGATCTCCTCGACGGTGAACCGGGCCTTCGGCCCCTTCGACGGCGGCTCCTGCAGCCCCCAGAGGAGCTCGAGGCTGCGTTTCGGATCGCCACTCGCGCTGAATTCGGTCATCTCGGGGCCCATTCTGCCGGTAACGAACTCCGTACGGTGTACGATAGATGATCCGTACGGCATACGGAGTAGAAGGAGGGGCGTGTTGTCCAGCGAAAACGCCGTGGTGGCGCAGGGGCTGCGCAAGCGCTACGGCGACAAGACCGTGCTCGACGACCTGAACCTGACCGTGCCCGCGGGGACCGTGTTCGGCCTGCTCGGCCCCAACGGCGCGGGCAAGACCACCTGCGTGCGCATCCTGGCCACGCTGCTGCGGCCCGACGCCGGGAAGGTCCTGGTCGCCGGGTTCGACGCCCGCCGACAGGCCGCGCAGGTCCGCTACCGGATCGGGCTGGTCGGGCAGCACGCCGCGGTGGACGAGGTGCTGTCCGGGCGGCAGAACCTGGAGATGTTCGGCCGGCTCTACCACCTCGGCGCGCGCCGGGCGCGGCAGCGGGCCGACGAGCTGCTGGCCCGGATGGGGCTGGGCGACGCGGGGGAGAAGCCGGTGAAGCAGTACTCCGGCGGCATGCGGCGGCGGCTCGACCTCGCCGCCGGGCTGCTGCGCTCGCCCGAGGTGCTGTTCCTGGACGAGCCCACCACCGGCCTGGACCCGCGCGGCCGCAGCGAGGTGTGGGCCGCGGTGCGGGAACTCGTCGCCGACGGCACCACCGTGCTGCTCACCACGCAGTACCTGGACGAGGCCGACCAGCTCGCCGGGCGGATCGCCGTGCTCGACCGCGGCGGGATCGTCGACGAGGGCACCCCGGCGCAGCTGAAGTCCCGCATCGGCGGCGACCGGGTGGAGGTGGTCCTGCGGGACGCCGCCGATCTGCCCGCCGCCGCGGCGCTGGCGAGCCGGGTCACCGGGGCGGCGGCCGACCTGACCGACGGCGGGCTGAGCGTGCCGGCGTCCGACCGGGTGCGCGACCTGACCGGGCTCGCCGCGGCCTACGACGACGCAGGCATCGGCATCGCCGACCTCACCCTGCGCCGCCCCACGCTCGACGAGGTGTTCCTGAAGCTGACCGCACGCGAGGAGGTGCCGGCATGACCGCACTGCGATGGGCGATCGCCGACGGCTGGACCATGACCCGCCGGGAGCTGGCGCACTGGGCGCGACAGCCCGCGCCGGTGGTCGTCGGGCTGCTGTTCCCGGTCCTGACCCTGGTGATGTTCGGCTACCTGTTCGGCGGCGCGATGGCCGCGCCGGGCGACTACCGCGAGTTCCTGGTGCCCGGGATGTTCGCGCTGGCCATGGTGTTCGGCATCGAGTCCACCTACACCGCGATCGCCACCGACGTCGCGCGCGGGTCGACCGACCGGTTCCGCTCGCTGCCGATGGCGGCGTCCGCGCCGGTCATCGGCCGCGCGGTGGCCGACCTGCTGAACTCGGCGGCGGGGCTGGTGGTGCTCGCCGCGTGCGGGTGGCTCACCGGCTGGCGGTGGCACGGCGGGTTCGGCGCGGCGCTGGCCGCGTTCGGGCTGCTGGTGCTGCTGCGGTTCGGGATCCTGTGGCTCGGGCTCTACCTGGGGCTCGTCGCGAAGGGCCCGGAAAGTGTCGTGGCGCTGCAGATCCTGGTGTGGCCGCTGGGTTTCCTGTCCAACGTGTTCGTCTCACCCGGCACGATGCCCGGCTGGCTCGGCGCGATCGCCGACGCGAACCCGCTGTCGGCCACCGCGGCCGCGACCCGCGAGCTGTTCGGCAACCCGGGCTGGGACAGCGGCGGCTGGTTCGCCGAGCACGCGCTGCTGCTGGCGGTGCTGTGGCCGGTGGCGATGATCGCGGTGTTCCTGCCGCTGTCGGTGCGCCGCTACCGGCGGCTCAGCCGCTAGGACAGGTACTCGCCGGCCCGGGCGCCGAGGACGTTCAGCAGAGCGAGCGCCTCGGCGTCCGGGGATCCCGGCGGCGCGCTGTAGAGCACGAGGTGCTGGTCGCGGTCGGTGAGCGCCAGCGAGTCGCAGTCGACGGTGATCTCCCCGACCACCGGGTGGCGGAACGTCTTCGTCAGCGCGGGCACCGCCCGCACGTCGTGCCGCTCCCACAGCCGCGCGAACTCCGGGCTGCCGTCGCGCAGGTCGCCGACCAGCCCGTTGACCTCGGGGTCGGCCGGGTAGCGGGCGACGGTCGCGCGCAGCTGCATGACCACGTGCTGCCGGAACTCCGCCTCGTGGGTGATCCCGTACAGCGGGCCCTCGGCCGCCGGGCGGAGGAAGGCGCGGCGCGCGAGGTTGCGGTCGGCCGGGGCGAGCGCGCCGAAGTCCTCCATCAGCGCGGCCGCGAGGTCGTTCCAGGCCAGCACCTCGAACGCGGCGGAGGTCACGATCGCGGCCGTGTCCGGCAGCCGGCCGATCAGCGCGCGGATGCTGGGCCGCACGTCGCGCCGGTGCCGGCCGCCGCGGCTGGGTGCGGTGCCGGCGAGGACGTGCAGGTGGGCGGACTCGGCGTCGGTGAGACGCAGCGCGTCCGCGATCCCGGCGAGGACCTCACCCGAGGGCCGCGGCGCGCGGCCCTGCTCCAGCCGGACGTAGTACTCGGTCGAGATGTGCGCCAGCACCGCCACCTCCTCCCGGCGCAGCCCCGGCGTCCGGCGCCGCGGTCCCGAGGGGAGGCCGACGTCTTCCGGCCGGAGCCGCTCGCGGCGGCTGCGGAGGAACGCGCCCAGCTCCTTCTTGTCCACACCCCGAGTGTGCCCGGCCCGCGGCGGCGGATCCTGGTACCGCTTGTGCCTGCATCCGATGCCGCAAGCCGCCCGAGGCTGCGCTCATGACGACGGACATCGCACCCATCGGCCTGCTCACCGGCAAGGTCGTGTTCATCACCGGCGCCAGCCGCGGGATCGGCGAGGCCGCGGCCAGGCTGTTCGCCCGCGAAGGCGCCGCCGTCGTGCTCGCCGCCCGCGGCACCGACGCGCTGGACCGCATCGTCGGCGAAATCCGCGCCGGCGGCGGCACCGCCGACGCCGTCCCACTGGACCTCGCCGACCGCGCGGGCATCCGGGCCGCCGTCGCCCGCGCCGGCGAGCTGCACGGACGGCTGGACGGCGCGTTCAACAACGGCGCCGCCATCCAGCGCCGTCCCGGCCCGCTCGACACCACCAGCGACGAGGACATCGACGAGCAGTTCGCGGTGAACTTCCGCGCGCACTGGACCGCCATGACCGCCCAGGCCGAGCTGATGCGCGGCAACGGCGGCGGGGCGATCGTCAACACCTCCAGCATCGGCAGCCGCCGCGCCAACCCCGCCCTGCCCGCCTACGGCGCCATGAAGCGCGCCCTCAACAGCATCACCGAGACCGCGGCCGTGACCTGGGCCCGCGACGGCATCCGGGTCAACGGCATCACCCCCGCCGGCACGGTCACGCAGATGATGCAGACGTGGGAGGAGGCCACCCCGGGCATCATCGAACGGGCCACGGCGTCCATCCCGCTCGGGCGGATGGCCGAGCCGCGCGAGGTCGCCGAGGTGGCCGCGTGGCTGCTCAGCGACCGCGCCTCGATGGTGACCGGCGCGATCGTGCCGGTGGACGGCGGCGCCGGCGCCTGACGTGTGGAACGCCGGCCCCGCCCCCAGGCGGGGCCGGCTCACGTCCGACCCTAGAACCCGCCGGCCCGCCGGTCTTCTCCGTTCTTGCGCTCCTACGCCGCGCGCAGCGCTTCGCGGAAGCCGACCTTCGCGCCGGTGCGCAGCACGGCGTTGCGGTAGATCCGCGCCGACAGCCACACCAGCACCGGGATCAGCGCCACGACCAGGGCGACCGACAGGATCGCCTCCCACGGCGCCACCCCGCCCATCGCCAGGCGCATCGGCATCAGCGTCGGCGCGAACACCGGGATCACCGACAGCAACGCCACCAGCCCGCTGCCCGGGTTCGAGGGCAGCACCGAAATGCCCACCACGTACCCGGCGATGACGAAGAACAGCGCCGGCGTGACCGCGCCGCCCACGTCCTCCTGCCGCGACACCAGCGCGCCCAGCCCGGCGAACACGATCGAGTACATCAGGAACCCCAGCAGGTACCACACGATCAGCCACACCACGGTGCCCGCCGCGGCCGACACCGAGATCGTCAGCACGTCGGTGGCCAGTCCCGCGACGATCCCGACCACCCCGATCAGGACCATCTGGATCAGCCCGACCGCGCCGATGCCCAGCACCTTCCCGGCCATCAGCTGCCACGGCCGCACCGTCGCCAGCAGCAGCTCGACCACGCGGCTGGTCTTCTCTTCGACCACGCCCTGCGCCACCGACTGGCCGTTGAGCAGCAGTGACATGTAGATCAGGATGCCGGCGACGATCCCGAGCACGAGCTGCTGGCCGTTGTAGGGGTAGGGCTGCTCCATCGGCGAGACCTCGACCCCCGCGCCGGACACCGCCGCGTTGACCTGCGCCGGATCGCCGCCGAGCGCGGTGATCTGCTGGTTGAGGGCGAGCTGCCCGGCCAGCACGTTGAGCGCGGTGCGCAGGTTCTCGTCGAGGTCCTTCTTCACCACGACCCGTACCCGCGAGCCGTCGCCGACCAGCAGGGCGTCCAGGTCGCCGTCGCTCACCTGGGTGCGTCCCGCGGCCTCGTCGGGCAGCGTGCGCACCTCGACGGTCTCGCCGACCGCCTGCCCGGCGGCCTGCAGCGGCGCGGCCAGCGCCGACGTCGGCCCGGTGACGCCGACCGTGGCGTCCGCGCCGGTGCCGCCGCCGATCAGCTTCATCACGACGGCGAACCCGACGATGACCACCAGCAGCGCCAGCGTGCTCAGCCGGTAGGCCTTGGACCGCAACCGGATGCCGATCTCACGTGACGCGACGAGCGAAACGCCCGTCCAGCCGTCCCGGTTCACGCCGCCACCTCCTCGGTCGTGACGACGTGCCGGAACAGTTCGGTCAGCGACTGCCGCCGCCGCGCGAACTCGTGCACCGGCCCGCTCGCCAGCGCCGCGCGCAGCACGGCCTGGTCGTCGGCGCCGTCGGCCAGTTCCAGCTCGGTGCGGCCGTCCTCGTGCCGGATCACCGACACCCCGGGCAGCCCGTCGGCCCAGCCGGGCGCCGCGGAAGGCGCCTCCACCAGCAGCCGCACCGTCGAGCCCGCCTGCAGTTCGCCGACCGTGCCGCAGGCGACCATCCGCCCGTCCCGCACGATCCCGATCCGGTCGCACAACCGCTCGACCAGGTCCAGCTGGTGGCTGGAGAACACCACCGGCACGCCCTCGGCGGCCTTCTCGCGCAGCACCTGGCTCATCACGTCGACCGCGACCGGGTCCAGCCCGGAGAACGGCTCGTCGAGCACCAGGATCGCCGGGTCGTGCACCAGCGCCGCGGCCAGCTGCACCCGCTGCTGGTTGCCCAGGCTCAGCTTCTGCACCTCGTCGTCGCGGCGGGCGGCGACCCCGAGCCGCTCGGTCCAGGTCTCCACCGACCGGCGCGCCTCCGCGGCCGGCATGCCGTGCAGCCGCGCGAGGTAGACCAGCTGCTCGCCGACCTTCATCTTCGGGTATAGCCCGCGCTCCTCGGGCATGTAGCCGATGTGCCGCCGGGTCTCCAGCGTCACCGGCGCGCCGTCCCAGCACACCTGCCCGTCGTCGGCCGCCAATACCCCCAGCACGATCCGCATCGTCGTGGTCTTGCCCGCGCCGTTGCTGCCCACGAACCCGAACAGCTCACCGGCGCGCACGTCGAACGTCATGTCCGACAACGCCAGCCGTTCGCCGTACCGCTTCGTCAGGCCGTCGATCTCCAGTTGCCTGTCCGCCACGTCGTCCCCCATTCCGCATCCCAGTGGAAAAGTGATATCACTATGCTACATTGAAGCCATCGGGGCAAGGAACTGAGGGGAGCGGTCAATGGAAACCGTCGTGGACATGCCGGCGCCGCAGACGCGGGAACGCCTGGTGCGTGCGGTCAACGGCTTCGTGATGCTGGGCGTCGCGGTAGTGCTGGTGGCGGGCGGGGTCGTGCTGCTGGCCACCAGCGACGGCTCGGCCGGGATGCTCGTCGCGGGCGCGGTCGCCGTGCTCGCCGGGCTCGTGCTCCTCGGCGGGCTGACCCCGGTCGCGCCGGGCGAGGCGCGGGTGGTGCAGCTGCTCGGCCGCTACGTGGGGACGCTGCGCACCGCCGGGCTGCAGTGGGTCAACCCCTTCACCCAGCGGCGCAAGGTCTCCACGCGCATCCGCAACCACGAGACCGGGGTGGCGAAGGTCAACGAGGCCGACGGCAACCCGATCGAGATCGCCGCGGTCGTGGTGTGGCAGGTCGCCGACACCGCGCAGGCCGTGTTCGAGGTCGACGACTTCGTCGAGTTCGTCGCCATCCAGAGCGAGACCGCCGTCCGGCACATCGCCAACGCCTACCCCTACGACAACGCCGACACGGCGCGCTTGTCGTTGCGGGACAACGGCGACGAGATCACCGAAAAGCTGTCCGCGGAGATCGCCACGCGCGTCGCCTCGGCCGGCGTGAAGATCATCGAATCCCGCATCACCCACCTCGCCTACGCCCCGGAGATCGCGCAGGCGATGCTGCGGCGCCAGCAGGCCGGTGCCGTGGTGGCCGCGCGTCAGCGCATCGTGGAAGGCGCGGTCGGCATGGTGGAGATGGCGCTGGACCGGCTCGCCCGGCACGACGTCGTCGAGCTCGACGAGGAACGCAAGGCCACGATGGTGAGCAACCTGCTCGTGGTGCTCGTCGGCGACCGCGACGCGCAGCCGGTCGTCAACACCGGGACGCTGTACCAGTAGATGCCGGCCGAACGGAAGAAGATCCTGCTGCGGCTCGACCCGGCCGTGCACGACGCGCTGGCGCGCTGGGCGGCCGACGAGCTGCGCAGCACCAACGCGCAGATCGAGTTCCTGCTGCGCAAGGCACTCGCGGACGCCGGGCGGCTGCCCCGCGAGGTGGGGCGCATGCGCCCGCGGGGACGCCCGAAGAAGGGGGACGAGGATGGACAAGCCTGACTCGCTGGCCGCGCGGCTCTTCCTGCTGGCCTA
This sequence comes from Amycolatopsis sp. ATCC 39116, assembly GCF_000231075.2. Classification (NCBI taxonomy): domain Bacteria; kingdom Bacillati; phylum Actinomycetota; class Actinomycetes; order Pseudonocardiales; family Pseudonocardiaceae; genus Amycolatopsis; species Amycolatopsis sp. ATCC 39116. The sequence continues at coordinate 25,818 of NZ_AFWY03000008.1, forward strand.
CGACACGGACAAGAACCGCCTGACGTCGCGGTCCGAACTGGGCTACGCCCTGCGGGCCGCGGCGCTGGCCGACCTGGTGCTCGGCGGTTTCCTCGTCGACGACGGCGGCAAGGCGGCGCCGGCCGCGCCGGCGCCCGGCCTGGACCCGGTGCTCGACCTGGTCCTGCTGGAGATCACCCACAGCACGCCCCGGTCGTGGCGGCGGTGGGTGTCCCGCCGCGCCAGCCGAATCGTGCCCCTGGTGCGTGAGCACCTGGCCGCCGAACAGGTGATCAAGGTCGACTCACGGCGCGTGCTCGGCCTGTTCCCGGTGCACCGGGTGACGCCGCGCCGGCCGCACGAGACCAAGCGGCTGGCGGAGGAGGTGCGGCGCGCCGTGCGCGGCGGGCAGCCCGCGTACCGGGTGGACCCGCGCCTCGGCGCGCTCTGCGCCCTGGCCGGCACCGCCGAACTGCGCACGGTCTTCACCCGCTCCGAACGGCGCCAGTACAAGGGCCGGCTGGCCGAGCTGGGCCGGCCCGTGGAGCCGGTGGTGAAGGCGCTGCGGAAGACGATCCAGTCCCACCGGGCGGCCGCCGCCTCCGGCGGCTGACCGCCGCGGCCGCCGCGCTCGGTCGCGGACCGCCGCTGCACTCGGGTGCCACCTTCGCGGGCGCTCGTCACGCGCCCACCGGCGCGAGCCGCGGGCGCGGGACGAGCGCGGATCCTGCACGGGTGCGCGTGAGTTTCCCAGCCGGCTCGGAGATCGCGGCCCTCTCCGGGGGTTGACCGGCCCGGCACGCGGCCGGGTCAGCGGGCGTTCGCGGTGAGCGCCTTGACCAGGCGGGTCGCCGAGCTGCCCAGGTTCCAACGCTCGGCCAGCTCCAGCACCCGGTCCGGGTCCGCGGGCGAGGCGGGCACCGCGTCGGAGCCGGACAGCGACACCGGCGCGTCGGCGGCGACCTGGACCACCGTGGGCGCCGCCCGCAGGTACTCCTCGGCCTCGGCGAGCCGCTGCCGCGTCTTCGGCGGCACGTCCGCGCTGCCCGCGGCGGCCGCGGCGATCAGCCCGTCGAGCGAGCCGAACTGGGTGATCAGCTTCGCCGCGGTCTTCTCGCCGATCCCGGCCACCCCCGGCAGCCCGTCGGACGGGTCACCGCGCAGCACGGCCATGTCCGCGTACGCCTGCCCGGCGCCGTCCACCGGCACGCCGTAGCGCTCGGCGATCTCGGGCGGGCCGAGCACCTCGGCCTTGGCCCAGCCCTTGCCCACGTAGACCACCGACGCCGGGGTCGGCTCGGTGCGCACCAGCTGGAACAGGTCCCGGTCGCCGGTGATCACCTCCACCGGGTCGGTCTTCTCCCGCGCGGTCAGGGCGCCGATCACGTCGTCGGCCTCGTACCCGTCGGCCTCGGCGGTGGCGAACCCGAACGCCTGCAGCACCTCCAGGATGATCGGCACCTGCGGGGTGAGCGTGTCCGGCACCTCCTCGGCGTTCGCGTCGGCGTCGGCCACCCGGTGCGCCTTGTAGCTGGGCAGCAGATCGGTGCGGAACTTCGGGCGCCAGTCCGCGTCCAGGCACGCGACGAGCCGCGTCGGGCGCCGGTCGGTGACGATCCGGGCCAGCGTGTCGGTGAACCCGCGCACCGCGTTGACCGGCGTCCCGTCCGGCGCGGTCATCGACTCGGGCAGCGCGTGGAACGAGCGGAAGTACAGGCTCGCGGAATCCAGCAGGGCAAGTGTCACGGACCACAGCCTGCCAGACGCGGTCCCGGCCGGAGCCAGATACGCTGCGTGGCATGTCGTCCCGCTCAACCGCGATCCCAGCACCCGCCCCGGAAACCCTGCGCGCCCGCCTGGAGCGGGCCCGCGCGGCCACCGCCGACGCCGGCGCCGACGCCCTGCTCATCGCGCCGGGCTCGGACCTGCGGTACCTGCTCGGCGAGGCCGGTGGCTCCTTCGAGCGGCTGACGACCCTCGTGGTGCCGGCCGAGGGCACCCCGGCGCTGGTCGTGCCGAAGCTGGAGGCCCCCGGCTACGCGGCGGTACCCACCGGCGAGCTGGGTGTCGAGGTGGTCACCTGGGTCGACGGCGAGGACCCCTACCGCATGGTCGCCGACCGGCTCGGCAAGCCCGGCCGCGTCGCGGTCAGCGACGGGCTGATCGCGCTGCACGTGCTCGCGTTCCGCGCCGCGCTCGGCTCCGCCGAGCAGACGCTGGCCGGCCCGGTGATCCGCGAGCTGCGGATGCGCAAGGACGCCGCCGAGATCGACGCGCTGCGCCGCGCCGGCGCCGCGATCGACCGGGTGCACGCCCGCATCGCCGAGTGGCTGCGGCCCGGCCGCACCGAGGCCGAGGTGGGCGCCGACATCGCCGCCGCGATCGTCGAGGAGGGCCACCTGCACGCCGACTTCGTGATCGTCGGCTCCGGCCCCAACGGCGCCAGCCCGCACCACGACGTGTCCGGCCGCGTCATCGAGCGCGGTGACGTGGTGGTGGTCGACATCGGCGGCCCGATCCCCGAGGGCTACAACTCCGACTCCACCCGCACCTACGCCGTGGGCGAGCCGCGCGACGCCGACGTGGCCGAGACCTACGCGGTGCTGCAGCGCGCGCAGCAGGCGGCGGTCGAAGCGGTGCGGCCGGGCGTCTCCGCCCAGTCGGTCGACGCCGCGGCGCGCGAGATCATCGCCGACGCCGGGTACGGGGAGTTCTTCATCCACCGCACCGGGCACGGCATCGGGCTCGACGTGCACGAGGAGCCCTACATCGTGGCGGGCAACGACCTGGCCCTGGAGCCGGGGATGGCGTTCAGCGTCGAGCCGGGCATCTACCAGCCCGGCCGGTGGGGCGCCCGCATCGAGGACATCGTCGTGGTCACCGCCGACGGGGTCGAAGCACTCAACCAGCGCCCGCACGAGCTCGTCGTGCTCGACTCGTGAGCGGGCCGCTGGAGCCGCTGGACCAGGCGATCGCGCGGGAGCTGGCCGGCGACGGCCGCTGCTCCTTCACCGACCTGGCCGAGCGGGTGGGGCTGTCGGTGTCGGCGGTGCACCAGCGCGTTCGGCGGCTGGAGCAGCGCGGCGTGATCCAGGGGTACGTGGCGCGGCTGGACAGCGAGCAGATCGGGCTGCCGCTGACCGCGCTGATCTCGCTGACCCCCAACGATCCGGCCGCGCCGGACGACTACCCGCAGCGGATCGAGCACATCCGGGAGATCGAGTCGTGTTACTCGGTCGCCGGCGACGAGTCCTACATCCTGCTGGTGCGCGTGGCGTCGCCGCGGGACCTGGAGGACCTGCTGCGGCGGATCCGGGAGGCGGCGAAGGTGTCGACGCGGACGACGGTGGTGCTGTCCACGCCGTTCGAGGGCCGCCCGCCGACGGTGTGACAAACGCCGGGCGAAAGGTACGATAAAAGGTATGGCAACTCGTAAGGTCACGCTCTCGCTCGACACGGCGGCGATCGAGTACGCCGAGCGCGCCGCGAAGGCGCACGGGATCTCGTTGTCGGCGTGGCTGTCGCGCGCCGCCCGGCGCGAGGCCGTCCGCACCGGCTACCGCGCCCCGGGCCGGCACGACGCGGAGGCGCTGGCCGCGGCCGACGAGGCGGAACTGGCCGCGGCGGAAAAGGACCTGGGTGCGTAAAGGCGAGATCTGGGCGTACAAGCCGCCCACCCAGCCGTCCCGGGAACGCACGGTGCTGCTGCTGTCCTCCGACGGCGTCAACGAGTCGGAACGCCCCTGGCTCATCGGCACCGAACTGCTGGAGGAGGACCCGCAGGACATCCTCGGCGTCGCGCTGGACAGCCGGTTCTGGATCTCCACGCTGTTCCTGACCCGCCTCTACCGCGGGTGGCTGGTGGAACGGATCGCCGAGATCGACCAGCAGACGCAGGAGCAGGTGGACATCGCCCTGCGCGCGGCGCTGGACTTGTAGGGCCTGGATCGCCGAGCGGGCGCGCAGCGCCGTGCCCGGAACACAGCCGAGATGGGGCTGTCATCCGTGGCCTGACGCCGCAACGATCATGTTGAGCCAGGCTCGCGCCCCAGGCCGCCGATGCAATCTTGTGGGTCTGGCTCAGCGTGATACGCACGAACTGGAACGCGGCGGGATGACCACCCGGCGCCCCCTCGTCCATGCACGACGAGGCACTTCTTGGTCATCCTGGAGCCTGCCCGTCCGGCGACGACCATCACTTGATCTTTGGATCAAAAGCACTACCCGGCGGTGACCGTGGCCGCCGGGTGGAGGTTGCCGTCCTGGCCCTTCAGGCATGCGGCCGCCGGGCCGGACGTCGCCAGGAACTCGGTCAGGCACCGGCCGAACTTGGCGTGCCCGTTGGCGTTGGGGTGGAACGATTCCTGGATGGCATGGCTCGCGCGGTCGGCGTCGGCGAGGTCGTTGAGCTGCAGCGTCAGCCGGCTGAACCACTCCGTCGACGGGTCGGCCCCGCCGCTGCACGCCTCGTGCCCCAGCCCGGCGCGGGACAGGTCCAGGAACCGCGCCCCGGCCTGCGCCGCCGCCGAGGCGAGTCCGCGGGACAGCACCGGCACGCCCTCGTTGACCACCCACTGCAGGTCCTCGGTGCGGAACGGGCACCCGTTGAGGTTCTGCAGGTTCGCCGGGATCCCCGGCCCGATCGGCGCCGCGTAGGACTGGAGCACCAGCTGGTAGTCCTCCGGCTGGTACCCGGCGCGGGCGAGCACCGTCTTGATGTCGCCGAGCGCGTTCACCACTTTCGGCACCATCGCGTCGATCCGCTGCTGCCAGGTCGGCGCGATCGCGGTGCGGCAGGGCGCGTTGCCGGAGATGAACCACGCCTGGAAGCACTGCGAGATCAGCTGCGAGAAGCGCGGGTCGTCGTTGGCGCCCACCGCGACCACGACCGCCGCGACCCGGTGGGTCTTCACCAGCTCCGCCAGCTGCCCGGCCTGGGACGGCTCGGTCCACTGCCTGGTGTCGCCCAGCCCGACCTGCGCGGCCGGCGCGCCGGAGCAGGCCAGGTTCACCTTCTTCACGATCCCGGGCACGTCGGTCTTCTCCACCGTCGCGTTGGGGGAGCGGTGGCACCAGTCCCCGTTGGCGCCGTTGGTGTCGGCGGTGTAGTTGCCCGCGCCCTCCCCGGAGAGCGTGCTGTCGCCCATGGACACGATCGTCAGCGGACCGGTGCCGGGCGGGCCCGGGCGGTCGATCGGCCCGGGTGGCGTGCTCGGGCCCGTGAGCACGAAGATCCCCACCAGCACCAGGACGAAGAGCAGAACGCCCCCGCCGATCCACCACCGAAACCGTCGCACCGGTGGCAGTTTAGAGAAGACCTGCCGAAGCCCTTGTGAACCCGGCCCCCGGTGATCGTTCCCGCCGCTACCGTCGGAGGCGAACACCGAGGGGGCGAGGTGCCGACGGGACCGAGCGCTTGGGCGGTGGCCGTGCCCGCCGCGGTCGCCGGGGCCGCCCTGATGGGCCTGGCCAGTGCGGCGCAGGCGCGCGCCACCAAACAGGTCGAGACCACCCGCACCCTCGACCCGGCGTTGTTGTCCCGTCTCGCGCGCCGTCCGCTGTGGCTGGCCGGGATGGCCGCGACGGTCGCCGGGCTGGTGCTGCAACTGGTCGCGCTGGCCTTCGCGCCGCTGCTGGTGGTGCAACCCCTGCTGGTGACGTCGCTGATCTTCGCCGGGTTCTTCGCCGACCGGCTGGCCCACCGCCGCCCCGACGCCGTGCTCGGCGCGGGCTCGCTGATGTGCGTGGCGGGGCTGGCCGCGGTGATGCTGCTGGCGCGTCCCGGCGAGGAGGGCACGACGTTCGTCCGTGGCCCGGCGCCGGTGGTGCTGGCGCTGACGCTGGCGGCGCTGACGGTGCTGGGGCTTGCGGTGTCGGTGCTGGCGCCGGGCGCGCTGCGGGTTCTCGGGCTCGCTGTCGCCACCGGCGTGCTCTACGGCGTCACCGCCGGGCTGATGAAGGTCGTCGCCGGGCAGGCGCGGGACAGCCTCGCCGCGCCGTTCACCCACCCGGTGCTGTACGTGGTGTGCGTGACCGGGCCGCTGGGGTTCCTGCTCAGCCAGAACACCTTCCAGCGCGGCGAGTTCCTCACCCCGGCGCTGGCCGTGATCACCGCGCTGGACCCGCTCGTCGGCGTCGCCATCGGCGTGTGGTGGCTCGGCGAAACCGTGACCGCCGACCCGGCCGCGCTCGCCGGTGCCGGCCTGGCCGGTCTCGTCGTGATCGCCGGCATCGTCGTGCTGTCCGCCAGGGCGGCGCGCCTGACTCCACGGGAGGTCCGGTGAAACAGGTGCTCGTGGTGTCCGCGACGATGGGCGAAGGGCACAACGCGACCGGCCGCGCACTCGCCGAGGCCGTGCACCGGGTGTGGCCCGGCGCGGAGGTCCGCTGGCTCGACGCGCTCGACGTGATGGGCGCCTGGGTGGGGCCGCTGTTCCGGCAGATCTACGTGACCAACGTGCGCCGCACGCCGTGGCTGTACGAGTTCTTCTACGCGGCGCTGTGGCGCTCCCGCTGGTTCGCCGCCGCCTGCAAGCGCTTCACCGGCGCGTGGTGCGGCCGCCGCCTGGCGCGGGTCGTCGGGGACCCGGACCTGGTGCTGTCCACCTACCCGCTGGGCACCGCGGGGCTGGAGTGGCTGCGCCGCCGCAGCAGGCTGCGCGCCCCGGTGGGGGCGTGGATCTCCGACTTCGCGCCGCACCCGTTCTGGGTGTACGGGCGCATCGACCGCAACCTCGTCATGCACCCGGTGGCGATCCCGCCCGCCGTGCGGTGTGTGCCGGACGCGCCCGTCGCGGTGTCCGCCCCGCCGGTGCGCGGCGAGTTCCGGCCCGGCGACCGCGCCGCCGCGCGCCGGCGGCTGGGGTTGCCGCCGGACGCGTTCGTGGCGCTGGTGTCCTGCGGTTCGCTCGGCTTCGGCCAGGTCGAGTCCGCCACCCGCGAACTGCTGGCGGCCGATCCGTCGGTGGTGCCCGTCGTGGTGTGCGGCCGCAACGAGCGCCTGACGCGATCACTGCGCCGGCTCACCGACCCGCGGCTGCGCGTGCTCGGCTGGACCGACGACATGGCCGCCTGGATCGTGGCCGCGGACGTGGTGGTGACCAACGCCGGCGGCGCCACCGGACTGGAAGCGCTGGCCTGCGGCCGTCCCGTGCTGATGCACCGCCCGATCGCCGCGCACGGCCGCGCCAACGCCCGTCTCATGGCCGAGGCCGGGCTGGCGGTCGTGTGCGAGGCCGACGGCGAACTCGCGGCGGCGGTCCGGCGGATGCTCGGCACCCCGGAACTGCGGAAGTCGATGGCCGAGTCCGCGGCCCGGCACCTGGAGTCCGCCGGCGACCTCGGCGCCGCGCTACGCGCGCTCGCGGCGGTGTGACCCCAGGAAGTGGTCGAGCACCAGCGACGCGCCGATGCCGAGCATCCACACGTCCTTGGCGATCGCGACGCCCTGCTCGGTGGGCTGGATCGACCTCTCCTGCCGCATGCCCGGCGTGCGCGCGTACAGGCCGAGCAGCCCGGCCGAGAACGCGGTGAGACCGGCCCCGGCCACCAGCGGCGGCACCGCGGGGATCAGCAGCATCGCGCCCAGCGCGATCTCACCGGCCGACAGCGCCTGGACGAACTTCCGCGGCGGCACCCGCTTCACCGGCGGGTACGTCCCCGCGGCGAAGCCGTGCAGCTGCGCGGTCGTCGTCTCGTCGGCCTTCTGCTTGGCCACGCCCGAGTTCAGGACGAAGGCCCCGGTCACCAGCCGGACCGGGATGTGCCACGCCTCGATCCGAACCCAGCGTGCCCGACGTCTCGTGCGCATCGCTCACCTCCGTTGGTGATTGCTGTTCAAGCCCAACGTACGCGCTTGCCAGAACCGGGCGGGCCGTCACATCCTGGACGTTTCCGGGCAGCGCGGAGGTGCGAACGGCCGGTGCTGCCCACACCGGAGGTGGTCGCGACGTGACCGAAGTGCTGTTCCCGCTGCTGTCGGAGAAGGACCCGGACGCCGAGGGTGTGGTGGCGACCTGGTTCGTGCAGGACGGCGAGCGCGTCGCCGAGGGCGACCTGCTCGCCGAGGTCGCCGTGGACAAGGTCGACGTCGAGATCTCCGCGCCCGCCGCCGGGGTCGTGCGGCTGCTGGCCAAGGAGGGCGACGCGCTCGTGCAGGGCGCGCTGATCGCCCGCATCGAGTGAGCGGGTTTCCGGTGCCACCCGACCGGGAAGACCGGACGATGCGGTGCAGGTTCTGCGACACCCCGCCCGCGGCCGGTGAGCGCCGCGTCCCCGGCCCGGCCGGCCCGATCTGCGCGCGCTGCGTGGAAACCGGGCTCGGCCTCGTCCGCGACGGGCAGCCACGCACCAGCCGCGGCGGCACCGACCTGGAACGCCTGCGGCGCGGGGGAGAGCCGTGCGAGTTCTGCGATCGCAGCGACCGGCGCACCTTCCTCGGCTTCACGCGCAGCCTGCCGCGCATGCGGTGCGCCCAGACAGGCGCCGTGATCTGCGACGACTGCCTCGACCGCAGCGGCAACCTGCTCAACCAGGCGCTGCGCCACGTGTGAGGAACGCGCTGGGCGCGGACCCGGTCTCGCGGCGGAACATCACGGTGAACGCGGCCGGCGTGTCGTACCCGAGCGACGACGCCACCGCCGTGACGGTCGCGCCGCCGGCGAGCAGCCGGATCGCGTGCAGGGCGCAGGCGCGCTGGCGCCAGCGCTGGTAGGTCAGCCCGGTCTCGGCGCGGTAGAGCCGGTTGAGGGTGCGCTCGGACAGGTGCAGGCGGGCAGCCCACCCGGACAGCGGCGCGTGCACGTCCGGGCGCCGCTGGAACTCCAGGCACAGCGCGCGCAGCCGGGGGTGGCGCGGCAACGGCAGGTCGAACGGCAGCGGGGTGAGGGCCTGGATCTCGTGCCGGATCAGCTCCATCACCGCGGCGTCGCGCCCGTGCCGCGGGTACTCCGGTTCGACGTCGACGGCGGCGCGCAGCAGTTCACGCAGCAGCGGTGAGACCGCGACGACCCGGCAGCGCACGGGGAACCACGGCACCGCCGCGGGTTCGAGGTAGAGGCTGCGGGTGCTGACGCCGCGCATCAGGACCTGGTGGCGCGTCCGCGGCGGGATGAGGACCGCGCGGTCGGCGGGCACGGTCCAGGTGCCGTCGTTGGTTTCCACCTCCATCAGCCCGGTCGCGCCGTGCAGGAACTGGGCGCGCCGGTGCTCGTGGAACTCCAGCAGGTGGTCCGGCGGGTAGTCGGTGCCGATCGCCAGCACGTCGCGGTCGAGGCCGTCGACGTCGGCGAGGGGAACGTTGCGCACGTGTCGGATTCTTGATGACCGGTGGCGGTTCGTCGAATGCCCGCCAGCGCGGCCGGGTTCTAGCGTGCCGGACGTGGTGTCCTTCTCCGTCCTGCTCGCGTTCGGCGGCCTCACCGGCGTGACCACCGTGTTGTTCGGCTTCGGCGGCGGGTTCCTCACGGTGCCCGTGGTGTTCGCCGTGACCGGCCAGATGCACGTCGCCGTCGCGACCTCGGCGGCGGTGATGGTGGTCAACTCGCTGGCCGCCACGCTCGCCCAGGCCAGGGCGGGCCGCCTGCGCCGGGACCGGGTGTGGCCGCTGGCCGGGTTCATCGCGGCCGGCGCGGCGCTCGGCGCGCTGACCACCAGCCGGCTGCCGGAACGCATCCTGCACGCCGCGTTCGTCGCCTACCTGCTGGTGACGATCGCCGACTGCCTGCTGCGCCGCGGATTCCTCGACCGCGGCGCCGGTTCCGGCGGGCTTGGCCTGGTCGCCCGCACGGCGGGCGGGGTCGGGATCGGCGTGGTCGCCAGCGCGCTCGGCGTCGGCGGAAGCGTGCTGACCGTGCCCCTGCTGCGGCGCAGCGGCCTGCCGATGACCGAGGCGACCGCGATCGCGAACCCGCTCAGCGCCCCGGTCGCGGTCGTGGCCACGGTGGTCTACGCCATGGCGGCGGACGGCCCCACCGGGTACGTCGACGCCGCCGCCGCGGGACTGCTGCTGGCCGGTTCGCTGCCCGCGATCGCGATCACCAGGCGGGTGGCCGGCCGGATCCCGGACCGCGTGCACGCCGTCGCCTACGTGGCGCTGCTGGTGGCCGTGACGATCGCGGTGATCGTCACGGCCTGATCGCTCAGCCGCGCGCCGACCACCAGGCGCGGCCCTGTTCGGGCAGCGTGGAGATCGGGTCGTAGAACGGGTAGCGGCGGCGCAGCGCCTCGGGGTCGTCGTGTTCGATTCCGGTGCGGTAGTTCTTCGTCCAGTAGGAGATGCCGCGCTCCCGGTCGTACTCGGCGACCTGGTGCACCCACCGCTTCCCGACGTAGGGCACGTCGCAGACGATGCGGGGCGTCGCGTAGCCCGGGAGGTAGCCCATGATCGCGTGCTGCAGCTCCTGCGCCTCCCACACCGCCAGCCGCCAGTGCTCGGCGTTGGGGATCATGTCGCACAGGTAGAAGTAGTACGGCAGGATGTTCGCCTCGCCCTGCAGCGCGAAGCACAGGTCCAGCAGCGCCGCCGGGGTCGCGTTCACCCCGCGCATCAGCACCCCCTGGTTGCGCACGTCCCGCACCCCGACCTCCAGCGCGGTCCGCGCCGCCTCGGCCACCAGCGGCGTCACCGACTGGACGTGGTTGACGTGCGTGTGGATCGCCAGGTTCACCCCGCGCCGCCGCGCCGTGCCCGCCACCCGCTCCAGCCCCTCGACGATCTTGGGCTGCAGCCAGTGCTGCGGCAGCCCGGCCAGCGCCTTGGTCGCCAGCCGGATGTCGCGCACCGTCTCGATGTCCAGCAACCGCATCAGGAACGACTCCAGCTGGTGCCACGGCACGTTCGCCACGTCCCCGCCGGAGACCACCACGTCCCGCACGCCCGGCGTGCGGCGCAGGTAGTCGATCATCGCGTCCTGGCGGTCCACCGGTTTGAGGTCCAGCTTGTGCTTGACCACCTGCTCGGTCGAGTTGCCCACCAGGTCCATCCGGGTGCAGTGGCCGCAGTACTGGGGGCAGGTGGACAGCAGTTCGGCCAGCACCTTGGTGGGGTAGCGGTGGGTCAGGCCCTCCACCACCCACATCTCCGCCTCGTGCAGGGAGTCGCGCGCCGAGTGCGGGTGGCTGGGCCACTCCGGGTCGCGGTCGCTGCGCACCGGCAGCATGTAGCGGCGGATGGGGTCGGCGTAGAACGCCTCGGTCGAGTCCACCGACATCGTGTTCAGCATCTGCGGCGGCACCAGCATCGACATCGTCGCCAGCTCGCGCTGGTCGGCGGCCAGGTCGTCGTAGAACCGCTCCTCGATCAGGTCGCCGAGCACCGCGCGCAGCTGCTTGACGTTGCGCACGCAGTGCAGGCGCTGCCACTGCGCGTCCCGCCACTGCGCCTCGGTCACCTCCCGCCACCCGGGGAACCGGCGCCAGTCCGGTTCGGCCAGCTCGGTGCGGCGGTAGGCGTAGGGCTGCTCGGCGACATCGGTGTCGGCGGGGGAGACTTCCTGGATCGCAGTCATCTCTGCTCCTCGTCGGCGCTGCGGCGTCAAAACTTCCGGTGAAAGTGACAATACGACGTAAAAGCTTTCGTCGCGACCCATCGTGCACACTCGACACCGTGACCGACGACAGCACCACGCTCCTGCTGGGCGGGCGGATCCATTCGCCCAGCAACCCCGACGCCACCGCGATGGCGGTCAAGGACGGCACCATCGTCTGGATCGGCCAGGACGGCCCCGGCCGCGCCCTGCACCCGGACGCCCGCGTCGAAGACCTCGACGGCGCGTTCGTCGCCCCGGGCTTCGTCGACGCCCACGTGCACGCCACGGCCACCGGCCTCCACCTGGCCGGAGTCGACCTCGGCGGGATCACCGACGCCGCCGGCCTGCTCGCCGCGATCCGCGCCGCCGCCCGCCCCGGCGAGGTCCTCGTCGCCCACGGCTGGGACGAGACCACCTGGACCGCCGACCGGCTGCCCAGCCGCGCCGAGATCGACGAGGCCGCCGCCGGAGTGCCCGTCTACCTCAGCCGCGTCGACGTCCACTCCGCCCTGGTGTCCACCGCGCTGGTCGAACTCGCCCCCGCCGCCCGCGACGCCGCCGGCTGGTCCCCGGACGGGCCGCTGACCCGCGACGCGCACCACCACGTCCGCGCCGCCGTGCGCGCCGCGCTCACCCGCGAGCAGCGCCGCCGCGCCCAGGAGGCCTTCCTCCGCCTGGCCGCCGCGCGCGGCATCGTCAGCGTCCACGAGTGCGCCGGGCCCGACATCTCCGGCGAGGACGACCTCGCCGACCTCCTCGCACTCGCCGCCGAACCCGGCCACCCCGAGGTCGTCGCCTACTGGGGCGAACTCGACGCCGTCGACACCGCCCGCCGCCTCGGCGCGCGTGGCCTGGCCGGCGACCTGTTCGCCGACGGCGCGCTGGGCTCCCGCACCGCCGCCCTGCACGAGCCCTACCTCGACGCACCCGGCTCCACCGGCGCCCGCTACCTCGACGCCGACACCATCGCCGCGCACCTGGTCGCCTGCACCGAAGCCGGACTGCAGGCCGGGTTCCACGTCATCGGCGACGCCGCCGTGGCCGAAGTCGTGCGCGGCTTCCAGCTCGCCGAGAAGACCGTCGGGCAGCGCGCCCTGGCCGGTGGCCGCCACCGCCTGGAGCACCTCGAAATGATCGACGCCGAGCAGGCCAAAGCACTGGCCGGCTGGGGCGTCACCGGCTCGATGCAGCCCCAGTTCGACGCCCTGTGGGGCGGGCCGGCGGGCATGTACGCCCAGCGGCTGGGCGCCGAGCGCGCCGCGGCCATGAACCCGTTCGCGATGCTCGCCGCCGAAGGGGTCCTGCTCGCGTTCGGCTCCGACTGCCCGGTCACCCCGCTCCAGCCCTGGGACAGCGTCCGCGCGGCCGTCCACCACCGCACGCCCGGCTCCGGCCTGTCCGCCCGCGCCGCCTTCACCGCCCACACCCGGGGCGGCCACCGCGCCGCGGGCGTCAACGACGGCCTCACCGGCAGCCTGGTGCCCGGCGCGCCCGCGCACTACGCCATCTGGGACGCCGCCGACCTCGTCGTGGCCGCGCCGGACTCCCGGGTCCAGCGCTGGTCCACCGACCCGCGCTCGCGCGTCCCCGCACTGCCGCCGCTCGACCCGGACGCGCCACTGCCGACCTGCCTGCGCACGGTCCGGGGCGGTGAGGTGCTCTACGACGCGTTCACCTCGGCGGCCTAGAGTTCATCGCGTGGCAGCACCAGTGGCCGAGTCCGCCGAGCCGTCGGCACCCACCCGGAAGAAGCGGCAGTGGCGGCCCTGGCTGCTGCGCCTCGCGCTCGCCGCGGCGTCCGGGGCCGTGTTCTACCTCGCCTTCGCGCCCCGCGACCTGTGGTGGCTCGCGCCGCTCGGTTTCGCCGGTCTCGGCCTGGCGCTGCGCGGGCGGCGGTTCTGGGGCGGCCTCGGCTACGGCTTCGCGTTCGGGCTCGGCCTGTACCTGCCGCTGCTGTTCTGGCTGCAGGACTTCCTCGGCCGCGGGTTCGGGCCCGCCCCGTGGGTCGCGTTGTCCGCCGCCCTGGCCGCCTACCTCGGGCTCGCCGCCGCCCTCTGCACCGTCGTCGCCCGCCTGCCCGGCGCGCCGGTGTGGATGGCGGCGGTGATCATCGCCAGCGAGACCCCGCGCAGCTGGTGGCCCTTCGGCGGGTTCCCGTGGGGACGGGTCGCGTTCAGCCAGCCCGAAGGCGCGTTCACCCCGCTCGCCTCGATCGGCGGCGCGCCGCTGACCGGGTTCGCCGTCGTGCTCACCGGGTTCGCGCTGGCCGCGCTGCTCGCGCACGCCGCCCGCCGCGACTGGCGCGCGCTCCGCCTGCCCGTGATCGCCACGGTCGTCCCGGTGATCGCCGGGCTCGCGCTGTGGCCCACGATCGGCACCGCCGCCCAGGCCGGCAGCCGCACGGTGGCCACGGTGCAGGGCAACGCGCCCGACGTCGGCCTCGACCTGATCAATGAATCGGCCACCCTGCGCGCCAACCACCTCGCCCAGAGCGAGGTCCTGGCCGCCCGGATCCGCTCCGGCGCCGTGCCCACGCCGGACCTCATCGTGTGGCCGGAGACCGCCACCGACCTCACCACCACCGACCCCGTGCTCGACCAGGTGGTGCGCGACCTCGGCATCCCCACCCTGATCGGCGCCCGTTACCGCGAGCCCGGGCAACGCACCCAGAACACCGAGTTCGTGTGGGACCCGGCCACCGGCCGCGGCGAGAGCTACAGCAAGCAGGAGCTGGTGCCCTTCGCCGAGTTCGTCCCGGCCCGCTCCATCGCCCGCTGGTTCACGCCCTTCGTCGACGACACCGGCGACATGCAGGCCGGGTCCACCCCCGCGGTGCTCGACATCGCCGGCACCCGGGTCGCCGTGCCCATCTGCTACGAGATCGCCTACGACTACGTCTCCCGCGACGCGGTCGACGACGGCGCCCAGCTGATCGTGCTGCCCACCAACAACGCCTGGTACGGGCACAGCGAAATGACCTACCAGCAGCTGGCGATGGCGCGGCTGCGGGCCGTCGAGCACGGCCGTGCGGTCGTCGTGTCGGCCACCAGCGGGGTCAGCGCACTGGTCGAACCGGACGGCGCCGTGACCCAGTCGACCAGCCAGTTCACCGCCGCGTCCCTGGTCGGGGACGTGCCGCTGCGCACACAGGCTACGCTGTCGGATCGACTCGGGGCGTCCACGGAGTACGGGCTGGTCGGGGCGGCGCTCGCCGCCATCCTGGCCGGGCTCGTGCTGCGCGTCCGCACCCGGGCGGCGAGCACGACGGCGACCAGGGCGGAGTGAGGTTCTCCGCGGGGGAGGAACAAGGGGATGGCGCACGCGCCACGGGCGGCCCGACCGATCGATCCGGTGCTGGTGGTGATCCCGACCTACAACGAGCGGGACAACCTGCCACTCATCCTGGACCGGCTGCACCGGGCGCTGCCCGAGGTGCACGCCCTGGTGGTCGACGACGGCAGCCCCGATGGCACCGGGGAGCTCGCGGACAAGATCGCCGCCGGCGACGACCGCGTCCACGTGCTGCACCGCACCGAGAAAGCCGGACTCGGCGCCGCCTACGTGGCCGGGTTCCGGTGGGGCCTGGAACGCGGCTACCGCACCATCGTCGAGATGGACGCCGACGGCTCGCACGCGCCCGAGGACCTGCCCCGGATGCTGGAGGCGCTCGCCGACACCGACCTGGTGCTCGGCTCCCGCTACGTGCCCGGCGGCAGCCTGGTGAACTGGCCCAGGCACCGCGAACTGCTCTCCCGCGCGGCCAACCTGTACTCGCGGCTCGCGCTCGGCGTGCGGATCAAGGACGTGACCGCCGGGTTCCGCGCCTACCGGCGTGAGGTGCTGGAGAAGCTCCCGCTGGACGAGATCGCCTCGCGCGGCTACTGCTTCCAGATCGACCTCGCCTGGCGCACCGTCCGCACCGGCTTCGACGTGGTCGAGGTGCCGATCACCTTCACCGAGCGGGAGATCGGCCAGTCGAAGATGAGCAGCGCCATCATCCGCGAGGCCCTGCTGCGCGTGGGCCTGTGGGGCGCCCGCTACCGGGCCGAGCAGGTGCGGTCGCTGCTGCGCCGCCGCTGATTCCGCGGCCCGATTCGTGCCGGAACCGCGCACTACTGTCCGTGTGCCGTCGCCCGGATGGTCCCGGGCCGACAGGCGGCGACAGGGGCGTTTTCTACTGTCGGTCGTCGAGTTCGGCATGCAGTCTGCGCCATTGCGGTGACATCCCGGCTCGTCCGATAACCGATCACTGCCGAGGGTAACTGGAGGTCGAGCCGCGCAGGGCCTGCGCGGCGGCACCGAAGGACCCGACTGAGCAGAACGCCGTCCTCGTCGGCGTCGGGTTCCCCCTCATCCGCCGGCCCTCCGCCGGCGCCTCCAGTGAAGGAACCACCATGACCGAAATCGGCACGCGTTATTTCGCGGACTGGGCGGGCCACACCCTCTACCACACCAGCGGGGAGAAGATCGGCCGCGTCGAGGAGCTGTGGACCGACGACGAGCAGGGCCACCCCACCTGGCTGACGGTGCGCACCGGCATGTTCGGTACCCACGACTCCCTGGTGCCCGTCCAGGGGGTGCGCCCACGCGACGACGGCGACCTGGAGACGGCCTACCCCAAGGACCTGATCAAGGACGCGCCGCGGGTCGAGCCCGACCCGACCGCCCAGGGCCGCCACATCGACGAGAGCGAGGAGCAGCGGCTCTACCGCCACTACCAGGTGCCCGGGCAAGCCGGAGGCCACGAGGAGACCACCGGCCGGGACATCTCCGGCCCGACCACCGACGACGCCATGACGCGCTCGGAGGAGCGGCTGCGGGTCGGCACCGAGCAGCGTGAACGCGGCCGCGCCCGGCTGCGGAAGTACGTGGTGACCGAGACCGAGCAGGTCCAGGTCCCGGTCACCCGGGAGGAAGTGCGCGTCGAGCGGGAGCCGATCACCGACGCCAACCGCGGCCAGGCCATGGACGGGCCCGCCATCTCGGAGGAGGAACACGAGGTCGTGCTCCGCGAGGAGCGGCCGGTGGTGGACACCGAAGCGGTGCCGGTCGAACGGGTGCGGCTGGCCAAGGACCAGGTTCAGGACACCGAGACCGTGGCCGGCGAGGTCCGCAAGGAGCACATCGAGGCCGACACCGAGCGGGGCCGCGGCGCCTGAGCGGCGACCTGAGGACAGGCGAAGGCCCCCGTGGCGGGAGGACACGGGGGCCTTCGGTGTGGTGGGAGAGGCAGAAGCGCTACGCCGACTTGGACGTACGCCGTCCCTTCAGCTCAGCGAGACGCTCGTTCAGCAGTTCCTCGAGCTCGGGAATGCTTCGCCGCTCGAGCAGCATGTCCCAGTGCGTGCGCGGCGGCTTGACCTTCTTCTGCTCGGGCTGCGCGCCATCGACGATCTCGGACTCGCTGCCGTGCAGGCGGCACTCCCACACCGAGGGGATCTCGGCGTCGTCGGAGAAGGGCACCTCGAACTCGTGGTTCTTCGGACACGCGTAACGCACCGTACGGCGCGGGGCCAGATCGTGATTGCGGTCGGTCTCGTAGCTGACCGCTCCCAGCCGGCTTCCACGGAGAACACGGTCGGCCATGATGACGTCCTTTCAGTCGGCTCCGGGTCTAGAGCCAGGGTGATGCTCACCCTATGCAACGGCTACTGGCAACTGGGAATTCCCACAGCACCATGTCGTTACTCACGATGAGCTGAATCACCCCTCGGCAACAGCTTCCTCTGTTGAGAGTCGATTCGGTGCACGACGTGACGCGGATGTGTGGGTCTTCTTGGCATATTCCCCCGTGCGGGGGAGCGGCTGATCCGTTCAGGTCAGCCGCAGCTGACCGTGTTGCGGCGAAGCGGGCCCCAGGTCCCCGAGGCGGAAGTGGCGGCGGCATAGTACTTGATAACGCAAGGTAGCCACTTCCGTCTCCCAGTGTGGTGAACTTGCGTTTTCAACTACCCCCGGTGCGGTGTCGGCGACCACCACGGTGTCCCCCTCCCGGAGGACCTCGCCGTCAGCCACCCGTGCGTTGAACCGCCCCGGCGCGCCGCACCAGCACAGCACCTCCACCTGCACCGGCTGCAGGTCGTCGGCCAGTTCGAACAACCGCTGGGCGCCGGGGAACAGGCGGCTGCGGAAGTCGGTGGCGATCCCGAAGCAGTACACGTCCAGGGACACCTCGTCGGCCAGTTCGGCCAGCTGCTCGACCTGCGCCGCGGACAGGAACTGCGCCTCGTCCACGATCAGGTAATCCAGGGGACGGCCGGCGACCCACTCGCGGCGGACCAGCTGCCGCAGGTCGGTGTCGGCGCCCACCTCGGTCGCCTCGCGGGTGATCCCGATCCGGCTGCTGATCCGCGGCTCGCCCGACCGGTCGTGCCGCACCAGCAGCATCCCGCGCCTGCCCTGCCGGGCGTGGTTGTGGTTGATCTGCAGCGCGAGCGTGGACTTGCCGCAGTCCATCGGGCCGTAGCAGAACCGCAGCCTGCCCCGCGCCGGCGTGCCGGACCCGTTGCGCGAGGGCAGCGGGGACAGGGCGTCGGTCGGGTCCGGATCGGTGTCGCCAAGGGTGGTCACGACCGACGACCCTATCCAGCCCCGCCGTGGGCTCCCTTGATCGGGTGAAAACAGCGGAGTGCCCGGGTCCGGCTGCCGATGACAGGGGAGCAGGGATCAAGGGGAGGGTTTTTGTCCGGTTTCCGGGGTGTTCGCAGGCCGGCGCGCGTGTCGGTGGTGCTCTGCCAACCGTCGGCGGTGGTGCTGCTGGGGCTGGTGTGACAGTTGAGGTTCCTGGTGCGCGAACTTACGGTGACCGCATGAGAAAGCCCCGGTGGAGACCCTCGGCTCGCGCGAGCGTCCGCCTCGTCCTCGCCGCGCTGCTGGCCCTGGGGGTCCAGCTGGTCGCCGTCCCGTCCGCGTCGGCCGACCCCAGCGCGGCGACCTGGCTGAAGCTGCGCATGTGCGAGTCCAGCAACCGCTACACCGTCAACACCGGCAACGGCTACTACGGCGCCTACCAGTTCGACCTGCCCACCTGGCGCAGCGTCGGCGGCAAGGGCCGCCCGGACCTCGCCACCCCCGTCGAGCAGGACTACCGCGCGCTCTACCTCTACCGCATGCGCGGCTGGCAGCCCTGGGAGTGCGCCGGCATGCTCGGGCTGCGCAACGACAAGGACGCCCGCAGCAAGCGCGTCCCCACCTACGCCGAGAGCGCCTACATCGGCGGCGGCCCCGTCCCGGCCCCGGTCGCCGGCGCCAAGCCCGCCTGGCCCGGCGTCGTCTACGCCTACGGCGACTGCGCCGAGGCCCTCAAGACCTTCCAGCTGCGGATGAACGCCTTCGGCTACGGCTTCACCGGCACCGGCTGCTACTACGACAAGACCCGCGACGCGGTGCTGGACCTGCAGCGCGCCAACGGCATCACCGACTCCGGCCGCCTCGGGCCGAAGACGTGGACCGCGGCGTGGGAGGGCAAACCGCCCCGCTAGGTGTAGTGCCCAGTGAGGTTGTCGACGCGCGTGATGGGTGGTTGGCCGTTGAGGGCGGTGTGGGTGCGGTGGTGGTTGTAGTGGTGGAGGAAGTCGGGTAGTGCGTTGGCTCGTTGTTCTGAGTTGGTGAAGGGTTGGGCGTAGGCCCATTCTTCGGCGAGGGTGCGGTTGAAGCGTTCGGCTTTGCCGTTGGTTTGGGGTCGGTAGGCGCGGGTGAAGCGATGGCTGGCCCCGATGTCGGCCAGCGCGGTGCGGAAGGCGAGCGAGCGCCGGTAAGCCAGGGCGTTGTCAGTCATGACCCGCTCAATGGCGGGGATGCCGTGGGCGGCGAAGGCCTGTGCGGCGCGGCGGAGGAAGGCGGCGCAGGTGGTGGCGGTTTCGTCGGGGTGGATCTCGGCATAGGCCAGCCGGGAGTGATCGTCGACGGCGCAGTGCACGAACTCAAACCCGACCCGGGGTGCGCGGCGGGCGGCCTTGTGCTGATCACTGCCGCGACCGTGAGCCCACCATCCGCCACCTTCGCGGAGCCGTCCGAGTTTTTTCACATCGACATGCACCAGCTCGCCCGGCCGGTCCCGCTCATAATGGCGGATCGGCTCGCCGGTGGGCCGGTCCAGCCAGGCCAGCTTGGGCATGCCGCGCCGCACCAGGATGCGGTGCACCGTCGAGGCAACCATGCCGAGGATTCCCGCGATCCGCGCGGGACCGAGCCGGCGGTCCTGCCGCAGCCGCAGGACCTCCTGCTCCACCTCGGCAGAAACCCGAGTGGGCGAGGTGTGCGGCCGGCTGGTCCGATCGGCCAGCCCGGCCTGGCCCTCCTCGCGGAACCGGCGCACCCACTTATGCCCGGTCGCCCGCGACACCCCCATCTCCGCCGCCACATGCGCCACCGGCCGCCCCGCCGCGACACGCTCGACCAGCAACCGCCGCCCATACTCCGTCAACCGGGCATTACGGTGAGACACGAAGACCTCCGTTCGTGCGGGAAAGGCGTCAAGCACCTTCACCCCACACGGAGGTCTTCACCTTGATCAACCCGACACACCGACCACACCGTCAACAACGTCCATGATCCCTACAGCTAGGCGACGGGCGGCCAGGCGCCGCGCTCGGTGAGGACCTCGCGCAGCACGTCCGGGCGGTCCGTGACGATGCCGTGCACCCCGAGGCCGAGCAGCCGCTCCATGTGCGCCCGCTCGTTGATCGTCCACGCGTGCACCTCGAGGCCGGCCCGCTCGGCGCTGCGCACGAACCCGCGGTCGATCACCGTCATCGCGCCCTGCCGGGACGGCACCTGCGCCATCTCGCCCCGGCACAGGAAGCCCAGCCGCGCCCACGGCAGCCACCCGCTGGCCCACAGCACCGCCGCCGACCGCGGGCCCATGGACGTGATCAGCTTCGGCCCGGCCAGCTTGCGGATCGCGGCCAGCCGGTTGTCGGAGAACGCCGCCGCCGCGACCCGGTCGATCGCGCCCATCCGCTCGACCGTCTTCACGAACGGCACGATCGCGCGGTCGCTCTTGATGTCGATGTTGAACCGCGTCTGCGGCAGCTCCTCCAGCACGTCCTCCAGCCGCGACAGAGGCACCCGGCCGCCGACCTTGGCGCGGGAGACCGCGGACCAGGTCTGCTTCGCGATCGGGCCGTGGGCGTCGGTGGTCCGGTCCAGCAGCGCGTCGTGGTGCACCACGACCACGCCGTCGGCCGTGGCGTGCACGTCGGTCTCGACGTAGGCGTAGCCCTCGGCGACCGCGCGCTGGAAGGCGGGCAGCGAGTTCTCCAGCCCGTCGAGCTCGTCCAGGTGCCACCCGCGGTGGGCGAACGCGCGGGGGAGGGTGCCGCTCAGGTACGGGTGGTTGATCTGCACCCGACCAGTGTGGGGCATCGGCGTGGCCGAGGCATGAGTTCCGCGTGGCCGGTTAGGGTCTGCTGCGTGAGCGGACAGGTGGACCAGATCGAAGCGTCACGTGACGTTTCCGCGCGCCGGCGGCGGCCCGGCGCCGTCCTGCACTGCGGCTGGTGCGGCCGGCCGATCGAGCAGGGGAGCACCGGCCGCCGCCGCCGGTACTGCGGCCAGTCCTGCCGCCAGCGCGCCTACGAACGCCGGGTCGCCGTCCAGCGCAGCGGCCTGCCCGAGGACGCCGTGGTGCTGTCCGACACCGAGCTGACCGCGCTGCAGGACCGCCTCTTCCAGCTGCGCTGCGCCGCCGAAGACGTCGTCACGGCCGCCGACGACGGCGCCGACCCCGGTGAGTTGCGCCGCATGGCCCTCGAACTCGCCGAAACGGCCCGCGACCTCGAACGGCTGCGCTGACCGGACCGGCAGGCGCCACGGCGTCCCGGGTTCGGCGAATCGGGCTCCGCGGCGCCGCCCGTTGTGGCACGATTTCGCAGTGACCAGGAGTTCCACCGAGGCTCAGCGCCTGCGCGACCTCGTGATGCTGCGCCGCGTCAAGGACCGGATCGACCGCGAGTACGCGCAGCCGCTCGACGTCGAGGCGCTCGCCCGCGGCGTGAACGTCTCCGCCGGGCACCTCAGCCGCGAGTTCAAGCGCGCCTACGGCGAATCGCCCTACTCCTACCTCATGACCCGCCGCATCGAACGCGCGATGGCGCTGCTGCGCCGCGGCGACATGAGCGTCACCGAGGTCTGCTTCGCCGTCGGCAGCTCGTCCCTGGGGACCTTCAGCACCCGCTTCACCGAGCTGGTCGGCATGCCGCCCAGCGCCTACCGCGCCGAGGCCGCGGAGGCGACCGTGGGCATGCCGCCGTGCGTCGCGAAACAGGTCACCAGACCGATCAGGAATCGAGAAGCGCCGCCCGCGGCCCGCAAATAGCCTGACGGCCATGGACATCAGCATTCACGCCACCTACCTCCCGCACAACGACCGGGACGCCGCCATCGCCTTCTACCGCGACGTCCTCGGCTTCGAGGTCCGCAACGACGTCGGCTACAACGGCATGCACTGGATCACCGTCGGCCCGCCCGGGCAGGACGTCTCCATCGTGCTGTACCCGCCGGAGGCGACCCCCGGCATCACCGACAGCGAGCGCGCCGCCATCACCGAGATGATGGCCAAGGGCACCTTCGCCAGCATCAACCTGGCCACCAAGGACCTCGACGGCGTCTTCGAGCGCCTGCAGGCCCGCGACGCCGAGGTCGTCCAGGAACCGGTCGACCAGCCCTACGGCGTGCGCGACTGCGCCTTCCGCGACCCGGCGGGCAACATGGTCCGCCTCCAGCAGCTCGCCTGACACCCCTCCGTGGTGGCGGCCGCCCGGCCGCCACCACCCACCGCAGACCACGGGAGACCCGATGACCAAGGCCACCAGGAAGAACACGCAGGGGCCTGCCACCCACGCCGCCGACAGCCACGACCGCATCCGGGTCCACGGCGCGCGGGAGAACAACCTCAAGGACGTCAGCGTCGAGCTGCCCAAGCGCAGGCTGACCGTGTTCACCGGCGTGTCCGGCTCGGGCAAGAGCTCCCTGGTGTTCGGCACGATCGCCGCGGAGTCGCAGCGGCTCATCAACGAGACCTACAGCGCCTTCGTGCAGGGCTTCATGCCGACGCTGTCCAGACCCGAGGTCGACGTCCTCGACGGCCTCACCACCGCGATCATCGTCGACCAGGAGCGGATGGGCGCCAACCCGCGCTCCACCGTGGGCACCGCCACCGACGCGAACGCGATGCTGCGCATCCTGTTCAGCCGCCTCGGCAAGCCGCACATCGGCTCACCCCAGGCGTTCTCCTTCAACGTCGCCTCCATCAGCGGCGCGGGCGCGGTCACCGTGGAACGCGGCGGGCGCACGGTCAAGGAACGCCGCAGCTTCAACATCACCGGCGGCATGTGCCTGCGCTGCGAAGGCATGGGCCGGGTCTCCGAGATCGACCTGACCCAGCTCTACGACGAGAACAAGTCGCTCAACGAGGGCGCGGTCACCATCCCTGGCTACAGCATGGACGGCTGGTACGGCCGCATCTTCCGCGGCTGCGGGTTCTTCGACCCGGACAAGCCGATCAAGAAGTTCACCAAGAAGCAGCTCGACGACCTGCTCTACAAGGAACCGACCAAGATCAAGGTCGACGGCATCAACCTGACCTACTCGGGCCTGGTCCCGACCATCCAGAAGTCGATGCTCTCCAAGGACAAGGAGGCGATGCAGCCGCACATCCGCGCCTTCGTGGAACGCGCGGTCACCTTCGCCACCTGCCCCGACTGCGAGGGCACCCGCCTGTCCGCCGAGGCCCGGTCGTCGAAGATCGCGGGCAAGAGCATCGCCGACGTGTGCGCCATGCAGATCAGCGACCTCGCCGAGTGGGTCAAGGGCCTCGACGAGCCGTCGGTGGCGCCGCTGCTGGAATCCCTGCGCCACACGCTGGACTCGTTCGTCGAGATCGGACTCGGCTACCTCAGCCTCGACCGCCCCGCGGGCACGCTCTCCGGCGGCGAGGCGCAGCGCACCAAGATGATCCGCCACCTCGGCTCCTCGCTCACCGACGTCACCTACGTCTTCGACGAGCCCACGATCGGGCTGCACCCGCACGACATCCAGCGCATGAACAACCTGCTGCTGCAGCTGCGCGACAAGGGCAACACCGTGCTGGTCGTCGAGCACAAGCCCGAGGCCATCGCCATCGCCGACCACGTCGTCGACCTCGGCCCGCGCGCCGGCACCGAGGGCGGGGAAGTGGTGTACGAGGGCACCGTCGAGGGGCTGCGGGCCAGCGGCACGCTCACCGGACGGCACCTGGACGACCGGGCGACGCTGAAGCCGTCGGTGCGCGAGCCCTCCGGGACGCTGGAGGTCCGCGGCGCGAACACGCACAACCTGCGCGACGTCGACGTGGACATCCCGCTCGGCGTGCTGGTCGTCGTCACCGGCGTCGCCGGCTCGGGCAAGAGCTCGCTCATCCACGGCTCGGTGTCCGGCCGCGACGGAGTCGTCACCGTCGACCAGGGCGCCATCAAGGGATCGCGGCGCAGCAACCCCGCCACCTACACCGGGCTGCTCGAACCCATCCGCAAGGCCTTCGCCAAGGCCAACGGCGTCAAGCCCGCCCTGTTCAGCGCGAACTCCGAGGGCGCCTGCCCGACCTGCAACGGCGCCGGCGTGATCTACACCGACCTCGCGATGATGGCCGGCGTGGCCACCACCTGCGAGGAGTGCGAGGGCAAGCGGTTCCAGGCCGAGGTGCTGGAGTACAAGCTCGGCGGGCGCGACATCAGCGAGGTGCTCGCGATGCCGGTGGCCGAGGCGCTGGAGTTCTTCGGCGACGGCGAGGCGAAGGTGCCCGCCGCCCACAAGATCCTCACCCACCTGGCCGACGTCGGCCTCGGGTACCTGACGCTGGGGCAGCCGCTGACCACGCTGTCCGGCGGCGAGCGCCAGCGGCTCAAGCTGGCCACGCACATGGGGGAGAAGGGCGGCGTGCTGGTCCTCGACGAGCCGACCACCGGCCTGCACCTGGCCGACGTCGAGCAGCTGCTGGCCCTGCTGGACCGGCTCGTCGACTCCGGCAAGTCGGTCATCGTGATTGAGCACCACCAGGCGGTGATGGCCCACGCGGACTGGATCATCGACCTGGGGCCCGGCGCGGGTCACGACGGCGGGCAGATCGTGTTCGAGGGCACCCCGGCCGAGCTGGTCGCGAAGAAGTCCACCCTCACCGGCGAGCACCTCGCCGAGTACGTGGCCTGATCGCCTCCCCGGGCATCCGGTTTCGCACCGGATGCCCGGGCGGTCACGCGAGCGCGGCCCGGCAGGCGCGGCCGATGGACGGCGCCGGGAAGTCCCTTCCGGGGCCACCCTCGATCGCACCGGGCGACTCGATGCTCCAGACCCCGAGGTGTCCCGGTTCCGCCGCGCTCACACCTGGTTCGCGCCGCCGTCGACGAACATCTCGATGCCCGTGACGAAGCTGCTCTGGCCGGAGGCGAGGAACACCCCGACGTCGGCGACCTCCTCGGGCCGCCCCATCCGTCCCAGCGGGACGGTGCCGGCGAGCGTCCGCTTCAGCTCCACCGCTTCCTCGTCGCCCGCCGCCAGCCCGGTGATGCCCGGGGTGTCGATCGGGCCAGGGCTGATCGTGTTCACCCGGATCCCGCGGCCCTTGAGCTCGTTGGCCCAGGTCCGCGCGAACGAGCGGATCGCGGCCTTGGAGGCGCCGTAGACCCCGAACGCCTCGGTGCCCACGGTCGCGGCCGTCGACCCGGTGAGGATGACCGACGCGCCGTCGTTCAGCAGGGGGAGTGCCTTTTGGACGGTGAAGAGCGTGCCACGCACGTTGGTGCCGAAGGTTTCGTCGAAGTGCTGCTCGGTCACCTGGTCCAGGGTCGCGAACGAGCCGCCGCCCGCGTTGGCCCACAGCACGTCGATGCGCAGGCCCTGCTCGCCGATCGTGGCGTAGAGCCGGTCGAGGTCGGCGAGGTCGGAGCTGTCCACGCGCACGGCGGTGACCTCGCCGTCGATCGTGGCAGCCGCCTCCTTGAGCGCGTCTTCGCGGCGGCCGGTGATGAACAGCCGGGCGCCTTCGGCGGCGAAGCGCCGCGCCGCGGCGAGGCCGATGCCGCTGGTGGCGCCGGTGATGACCGCGGTTTTACCGGTGAGAACCGTCATTTCCTCATTCCTGTCCGAAGGGGGCGGGCAGCGCGCCGTCGCGGCGACCGGTACGGGAAAATCGCCTGGCAACGCCGCCGTTCGCCCACGATCGACAGGTTACGAGACATGTCACCTAAACGCAACGAGCCCGACTGGCTCACCCCGGAGCAGCAGCGCGCCTGGCTCGCCTACATCCGCGTCCAGCTGCGGCTTCGCTACGAGATGAACCGCCAGTTGCAGGCCGACAGTGACATCTCTCTCGCCGACTACGACGTGCTGACCGCGCTGAGCGTCGCACCCGAAGGCCGCCTGCAGATGACGGCGCTGGCGAACCACATCGGCTGGGAACGCACCCGCACCTCCCACCACGCCCGCCGCATGGAGGGCCGCGGGCTGCTCCGGCTGCGACAGTCCACCGTGGACCGCCGCGCGATCGAGGTGAGCCTGAGCGACGAGGGACGCGCCCTGCTCGCGGACGCCGCGCCCGGCCACGTGCAGCTGGTGAAGGACCTGTTCTTCGCCGGACTGTCCGAGGACCTGCTGCCGTCGCTGACCGAAGCGATGGAGGGCGTGTACGCGACGCTGCTGGCGCGCGGCACCCTGCCACCGCCGCCGCTGTGATCGTGGAAAAGGACTGGACCGGGTGGGGCGCGGACCAGTAACTTGTCGTCGACGCCGACCGAGGAGGTGAGACCCGTGACTGCAGTACTGCGGTGGGTGCTTCCCTTCCTACGCGATTGACGTAGGTGTCGCCGGGAGCGCCTCTTCGAGAACTCCCGAAAGGCAACACCTGTGAATCCTCCGCCCTTCGACGTGATCATCGCCGGGTGCGGGCCGGCCGGCGCGATGCTGGCCGCCGAACTGCGGCTGCACGACGTGCGAGTGCTCGTCCTGGAACAGGAAACCGAGCCTGCCTCGTTCGTCCGGATCGTCGGTCTGCACATCCGCAGCATCGAGCTGATGGCCATGCGCGGACTGCTGGAGCGCGTCCTCGCCCACGGCCGGCGGCGCCCGGCCGGTGGCTTCTTCGCCGCCATCCCCAAACCCCCGCCCGCTCTGGATTCCGCGCACGCGTACCTGCTGGGCATTCCGCAGCCGGTCATCGTCCGGCTGCTCGAAGAACACGCACTCGGATTGGGCGCGCAGGTGCGGCACGGTTGCACGGTGACCGGTTTCGAACAGGATGACGACGGTGTCACCGTCGAATTGGCCGACGGGGAGAGGTTGCGGTCTCGCTTTCTCGTCGGTTGTGACGGCGCGCGCAGCACGGTGCGCAAAGTGCTGGGCGTCGGTTTCCCCGGCGAGCCGTCGCGCACCGAGACACTGATGGGGGAGATGGAGGTGGATGCGCCGCCGGAGGAGCTCGCCGCCGCGCCGGACGGGATCCGGCTGCGGCCGTTCGGCGGCGGGATCTACAGCGTCATCGTTCCCGCCGGGGAAGTCGGCGACCGCGCGCGACCACCGACTCTCGACGATTTCAAACAACAGCTGCGGGCGATTGCCGGAACCGATTTCGGTGTGCATTCTCCGCGCTGGTTGTCCCGTTTCGGCGACGCCACGCGGCTGGCCGAGCGGTATCGCGACGGGCGGGTGCTGCTCGCCGGCGATGCGGCGCACATCCACCCGCCCATCGGGGGACAGGGCCTCAACCTGGGTGTGCAGGACGCGGTCAACCTCGGCTGGAAGCTGGCCGCGCAGGTGCACGGCTGGGCCCCGGCGACGCTGCTGGACACCTACGAGGCCGAACGCCGTCCGGTTGCCGCGGAGGTGCTGGACAACACGCGCGCCCAGACGGAGATGATGTCGGCGGAGCCGGGCGCGCGAGCGGTGCGCAGGCTGGTGGCCGAGCTGATGGACTTCGACGAGGTGAACCGCCACCTGATCGAGAAGATCACCGGAATCGGCATCCGGTACGACTTCGGGCTGGGCCCCGACCTGGTCGGCCGCCGACTGCGGGACATCGACCTGGCGCAGGGCAGCCTGTACGGGCGGCTGCGTCGCGGCCGCGGCCTGGTGCTGGACCGCACCGGACGCCTGAGCACTGGCGCGTGGTCGGACCGGGTCGACCTGCTGACCGACCCGACGGCCGCCCTGGGAGCCCCAGGTGTCCTGCTACGGCCCGACGGCCACGTCGCCTGGGCCGGCGACGACCAGCAGGGCTTGGACGAGCAGCTGACCCGCTGGTTCGGCGAGGCTGGACGCCGAGCGGCCCGTCCACTCAGGAGCGTTGCCCTGGCATGAGCAGGCGCGCGTAGATCAGCCCGAGAAGGCCGAGTCCGCTCAAGGGGGCGCCCAGTGGATCACCTTCGGGCTCGGCGGGCAGGCAGTCCTCGAGCACGTAGCGCTTCAGGTCCGCCGAGGGGTCGCACGCCGAGCCGCCCGGCGTGACGAACCCGGGTTGCGCCATGAGCCCCGAGAACACGAGGAACGTCCCGACGGCGATCGCGGCAACGCTGAGAACCGCGACGGTCGTGCGTGGTGTCATGGCCGCTCCTGAGCTGGGAATTCGATCTTGTGTCGCTCCCGCCGGACACTTCGTTACGCGCGCCGATAATGCACATTATGTCAAGTAATCGGCGAGAGGGGGCGCTCCACGCAAGGAACAGGGGTAGGTAGCCGGGACGCGCCGGCTGCCCCTGCCCCGGTGTGTCAGCTGTGCGAGCGGATCGCGCTCACCCATGGGCCGATGTTGCTGCAGGACGCGTCCAGCCTCGGGTGCGGCTTCGGCGGTTCCGGTGGCCACGACCGGAACCACGACGACGAGTGCCGCGCCGACGTTGGTAATGATCCGACAGCGAAGCGTCCCGGAAGCGGGACGAGATCACCGGGAAACCCGCTGGTATCACCGGTACGGCGCAACCCGCCACTCCCCTGCGCTGGGCCCTGCGCTCACCGGAGAACGTCCGCGAAACAGGGCGCCGCCGGACCGGGACGTCGAACCACCGCCCGGCCGGCGCCGGTTCACCGCGGCCGCAGCGCGTCCACGACCAGGTCGAACAGCCGAGCCACCTGCCCCTTCGGGCTGTCGGACGTCGTGGCAAGCAGTGTTCCGAGGAGCAGCGTGGTGACGTCCCCGGCGTCGACGTCGTCGCGGAACTCCCCGGTGCGCGTCCCCGCGTCCAGGATCGCGCCGATCGCTCCGGTGATGCGCTCCCGCGTGGCCGGCGTCGCGATCGCTCCCGAGGCCCATCCGGCGCGCAGCGTGTCGAGCATCCCGCGCTTGGTCGCGACGAACGCCGCGTAGCGCTCCATCCACGCCCGCAGCGCCGCTTCCGGTGGCCGCTCGCGCAACAGTTGCTCGGCGCTGGCCGTCACGTCGTCGAGCTCGGCGGCGTAAACGGCTTCGACCAGCGCCTCACGCGTCGGGAAATGGCGGTAGAGCGTGCCGATCCCGACACCTGCCTCGCGGGCGATCGCCTCCAGCGACACGGCGCCCTCGGCGGCCGCGAACACCTCGCGCGCCACGGCGAGGAGCTTCTCACGGTTGCGCCGGGCATCGGCGCGACCCGGGCGGGGAGAACTCAAAACGGAGGCACCTCCGGTTGTGCTACGGTGAATCTAACGGAGGCTCCTCCGTTTCTTCCATCATCGCACGAGGACAGGATTTCCATGACTTCCACTCGTCCCGGCGGCACCGGCCCGCTCGCCGGCCGCATCGTTTCCCGTGTCGGATTCGGCGCCATGCAGCTCGAACGCCTGCACGATGACCGCGATGCCGCCCTCGCCCTCCTGCGCCGCGCGGTCGAACTCGGCATCGATCACGTCGACACCGCCCAGTTCTACGGCAACGGCTTCGTCAATGAGGTCATCCGCGAGGCGCTGCGGCCCGAGGACGGCGTCCTGGTCGCCAGCAAGGTCGGCGCCGACCCCAACCCCGGCGGCGCCATCCCGCTGCGGTCCGCGCAACGCCCCGAGCAGCTGCGGGCGAGCGTCGAGGACAACCTGGTCAGCCTGGGCCTCGACCGGATCCCGCTGGTCAACCTGCGCCGCCTCGACACCGGCCCCGGGCTGCGGCCCGAAGGCGACCAGGTGGTCGATCTCGACGACCAGCTCGCGGTGATGATCGCGATGCGCGACGAGGGCAAGATCGGCGCGATCGGGCTCAGCGCCGTCACGCTCGACGGTCTGCGTCACGCGCTCCCGGCCGGCATCGCGTGCGTGCAGAACTCCTACAGCCTCGTCGCGCGCGACAACGAGGACATGCTGCGGCTCTGCGTGGCCGAGGGCATCGCCTGGGTGCCGTTCTTCCCGCTCGGCGGCGCCTTCCCCGGCATGCCGAAGGTGACCGAGGAGCCCGCCGTGCTCGACGCGGCCAAGGCACTGGACGTCACCCCCGCCCAGGTCGGTCTGGCCTGGCTGCTCCACCACGCCCCGAACACGCACCTCATCCCCGGCACCGCGAGCGTGAACCACCTGGAGGCCAACGTCGCGGCGGGCTCGCTCGTGCTCGACGAGGCCACCCTCGCCATGCTGGACTCGGTCCCCGCGCGAGTTCAAGAAATCCCGCTCGGGTAGATGTCGAGACGCGGCGCTGGAGTCGATGGGCCTGGGCCCGGCCCACGCCCGCGACCGCAACCTCGAGAGCGTCGCCGGTGTTCGTGCTCAACGGCTGGGTCCACCTGCTCACCAGAGCGAGATCCGGCTGTTCCTGGTGCTGACCGGGCTCCAGATTCTTGGCCTCATTGGACACGCCCCTGCTCCCCGGCGCCGAGCTGACCACATCAAGGATTGGAAAGAGCACGGCAACGGCGGCTGAAGCGTCAAGTAGTGGCGTTCACCGGCGCGCGGCCAGCACTGCCCCGAGTCCTTCGCGCAGGTCTTGGACGAAGTAGCCGGGAACCTCCAGCGACGGGAAATGTCCCCCGCGTTCCGGCGCACGCCACCGGACGATCTGCCGGTACCGCGCCTGCGCCCAGGGTCGCGGGCACTTCTCGATGTCCCGCGGGTACATCGTGATCGCCGACGGGACGTCCACCCGCAGTTCCGGGTCCAGCGAGTTGTGGCTTTCGTAGTAGATGCGGGCCGCCGACGCGCCCGTCCGCGTCAGCCAGTACAGGGTCACGTCGTCCAGGATCCGGTCCCGCGAGATCGTCTCGAACGGGCTGTCCTCGGTGTCCGACCACTCGGCGAACTTGTCGAGGATCCAGGCGAGCAGCCCGGCCGGCGAGTCGACGAGCGAGTAGCCGATGGTCTGCGGCCGGGTCGCCTGCTGCTTCGCGTACGCCGCGCGCGTGCCCCAGAAATCGCGGGTTTCCTCGGCCCATCGGCGCTCGACCACCGTCAGCCCGTCCATGCTCATCCCGGGCGGTCCCTCCGCGAACGTGCTGTGGATGCCGAGCACGTGCTCCGGGAACCGGCCGCCGAGGACCGTGGTGATGTTGCCGCCCCAGTCGCCGCCGTGGGTGAGGAACTCGCGGTAGCCGAGCCTGCCCATCAGCTCTACCCACGCGGCCGCGATCTTCTCGGTCCCCCACCCCGTGGTGGCCGGCTTGTCGCTGTAGCCGAAGCCCGGCAACGACGGGACCACGACGTGGAACGCCGGCGCGCTCATGTCCTCCGGATCAGCCAGTTCGTCCACCACGTCGACGAACTCGGCGACGCTGCCCGGCCAGCCGTGCGTCAGGACCAGCGGCGTGGCATCGGCGCGCGCGGACCGGCGGTGCAGGAAGTGGATTCCCAGGTCGTCGATGGTCGTGCGGAACTGGCCGATCTCGTCGAGGCGCTTCTCGAACGCCCGCCAGTCGTAGCCGGTGCGCCAGTAGTCCACGAGCTCGGCGAGGTCGGCGAGCGGAACGCCCTGTCCCCATCGCTGTCGGGTCGTCTCGGGCTCGGGTAGCCGCGCCGCGGCCAATCGGGCGCGCAGATCGTCGAGTTCGGCGTCGGGGGTGTGGGTTTCGAAAGCTTGCACGTCGCTGAACATGGCACCTCCTGCCATCGCGGAACCGGCTAAGACGGTTCTAACATCCCGTCCCGGCGACGCGCAACCGGCTATGGTGGTTCCATGCGTGCTGGCTTCCCCGAATTCCGCCTCGGTAGCGTGCTCGCGACCAGCTTCACCGGGACGCTGTCGGAGCGTTTCGGTGATCCGGTGGAGCGCATCCCGACGCCGCAGCGGCTCGTCGACTGGCTGGCGGTGTACGACCTCGCCGTGGAGTCCTGCACCCCCGCTCAACTCGAACTCGCCAAGGAACTGCGGGAATCCATCCACGCCGCCGCGACGGCCGCCGCGAAACAGCAACCTCTCCCCCAGCCCGCGGTCCAGGTCATCAACGACCGCAGCACGCAGGGCCGGGCCACGGCCGTCCTGACGCCCGAGGGCACGCGTCGATGGCTGCTCAGCTCGCCGGACTGCGTGGAAGACGCCCTGGGCGTGATCGCGGCCGACGCGATCAGCATCATCGCGGGCGAACGAGACGGACGACTGGCGCTGTGCGCCTCACCCACCTGCCAAGCCGCCTTCTTCGACACCAGCCGGAGCCGCACCCGCCGGTGGTGCGACATGAACACGTGCGGCAACCGCGAGAAGAAGGCGCGGTTCTACGCCAACCAGCGCAACAACGCCGACTCAGGGACCGGGAGCTGACCGTGTCGCCGGACGGTGTGCCGGACTGGTTGCCGGAGTGGTGTCTGGACCACCTCGGGAACCGGCCCGCCGCCGTGCTGTTCCGGCGCCGCTCGATGTCGGCGGTGTTCGGTCTCCGGTTGGCCGACGGCACGACCGCGGTGATCAAGGCCCGCCCCGGCGACGGTCGAGCGGTGTCGTGTGTGGCCGCACAGGCGCGGCTGGCCGAGAACGGGTTTCCCTGCGCCCGCCCGCTGACTCCGGTCGTCGGCGTCGGTCCGCTGGCCGTGCACGCCGAGGAATTCCGCCCCGGCGGCGAGGTCTTGTCAGGCGACTCACCTGAAGTTGCTGGTCGCTACGCCGAGGTCTTCGCCCGGTTGATGACCGGACTGGCGGACCTCGACGTCGCGCCCCCGCTGCCGAACCCGCGCTGGGTGCGGTGGGACCACATCGGCTCTGGGCTGTGGCCGTCGATCGAGTCACTCGATGAGAAGGACCAGAGTCTCGTGCCCGCCCACGTCCTGGAGACGGCCGGCCGAGCTCGTCGGCGTCTGCTGGCCGCCGGCCTGCCCTGCGTGCTGGGCCACGCCGACTTCGAGGCGCACAACCTCCGGTGGCACGACCACGAAGTGCGCACGGTGCACGACTGGGACAGCCTGGCCTGGCAACCCGAAGCCGCCCTGGTGGGAGCCGCGAGTGCGGTGTTCCCGAAGGTGGGACCGGCCACGCTGCCGCCGATCGACAGCACCGAGGCGTTCCTGGCCGCCTACCAGGATGCGCGGGGCCGCTCGTTCACCGCGGACGAGCAGCAGGTCGCCTGGGCGGCAGGCCTGTGGCCGGCTGCCCATGACATCCGGTGGGAATCACTCCACGGCCACACCGCGGTCTCCGGGAAGGCGTTCTGGGCACAAGCCGCCGAACGCCTCCGCCGGGCCACCGCCTGACAACAACTGGTCGATACGCCTGCGATATGCGGGGACTTCTACGGTTGAGGACATGCGTGGGGCTGTGAGGTGGCCGGGACTGTGAACAAGCGGACAGGGCTGAGCGCCCGCGCCAAGCTGACCCTCAGCTACGCCGGGTTCCTCATGATCGCGGGTGTCCTGCTCCTCACGGCCGTCTGGGTGTTCTTGCCGATGGGGTCCGCCAGCATCGAGTTTCCCGCACCGGCCGACTTCGCGAGGGTCTTCAACCCGGGCAACCGGGGGCCGGTGGTGTTCCTCCCGGCCGCGATCCTGGTGCTGGGCTTCATGCTGGTGTTCGGCCTGGTGGGCGGCTGGGTTCTCGCGGGCCGCATGCTGGCGCCCCTGGACCGCATCACGGAGGCGACGCGCACCGCCGCGAAGGGGTCGCTCTCCCACCGCATCGAGTTGCAGGGCCGCACCGACGAGTTCGGCGAACTCGCCGACGCCTTCGACAGCATGCTGGCCCGGCTCGAGGCGCACGTCGCCGAGCAGCGGCGGTTCGCGGCCAACGCCTCGCACGAACTGCGCACCCCGCTCGCGATCACGCAGACGCTGCTCGACCTCGCCCGCAACGATCCGGACCGTGCGAGCAGCGAGCTCGACGAACGCCTCCGCGTCGTCAACGCCCGGGCGATCGAGCTCACCGAAGCGCTGCTGCTGCTCAGCCGCGCCGACCAGCGGTCCTTCACCCGCGAAGACGTCGACCTGTCCCTGGTCGCGGAAGAAGCGACCGAGATGCTCCTCCCGCTCGCCGAGAAGCACGCCGTCACCATCGAAACCGGCGGCGAAGTCACCCACACGATCGGCTCCCCCGCGCTCCTGCTGCAGCTGACCACCAACCTCATGCACAACGCGATCGTCCACAACTCGCCCGAGGGCGGCACCGTCGCGGTCCACACGACGTCCGCCCCGGGCTCGGTGGTGCTGACCGTCGAGAACACCGGCGACAAGCTCGACCCGCAGTTGGTCGCGACGCTCACCGAGCCGTTCCAGCGCGGCACCCAGCGCACCCGGACCGACCACGCGGGGGTCGGCCTCGGCCTGACGATCGTCCGGAGCATCGCGCAGGCCCACGATGGCACGCTCTCGCTCAGCCCCCGCGCCGGCGGCGGACTCCGCGCCACCGTGCGGCTCCCGGGAGTCACCGCTAGCCCACGGCTGAGGCGAGAGCCCGCCGCTCGGCGACCACGGTGAGCACGTGGCGGGCGAGGACGACATCGGCCGCCGGAGCGCCGACCCTGAACGCGCGAGCCGTCATGTCCGCGAGCCGCCCGGGATCGGTGAGGACCGG
The DNA here is from genome assembly GCF_000231075.2 of Amycolatopsis sp. ATCC 39116. Taxonomy (NCBI): domain Bacteria; kingdom Bacillati; phylum Actinomycetota; class Actinomycetes; order Pseudonocardiales; family Pseudonocardiaceae; genus Amycolatopsis; species Amycolatopsis sp. ATCC 39116. The sequence continues at coordinate 60,228 of NZ_AFWY03000008.1, forward strand.
GATCAGGGTGGTTTCGATCCAGGCCGGGTCGAGTTCCGCGTCGTCGACGATCAGGGCCGCACCGGCCGCGGCCAGCGGTTCGGCGTTGCACCGCTGCTCGCCGCCGCGCAACGGCAGCGGGACGTACGCGGCAGGCAGTCCGACGGCGGCCAGTTCCGCGCAGGTCATCGCCCCGGAGCGGCAGAGCGCGAAATCGGCCGCGGCGTAGGCGTACTGCATGTCGTCGACGTAGGGGACGACGACGTGCGGCGGGTCGCCGCCGGGCACCTCGACTCGGTGCCGCGGTCCGGAGATGTGCAGCACCTGCACGCCGCTCCCCCGCAACGCCACGCTCGCGCCGGACACCGCGGCGTTGATCGTCGCCGCGCCCTGCGAACCACCGGTGACGAGCAGCACGGGCCCGTCGGGCCGCAACCGGAACCGCCGCCGCGCGGCATCGCGCAGCGCGGCCCGGTCGAGTCCGCTGATCGCAGGCCGCAGTGGAATCCCGATCGGGGTGGCGTGCGGCAGCCGGACGCCCGGCGCGGCGGTGAACACGTGCTCCGTCATCCGGGCCGCCAGCCGGTTCGCCACGCCCGGTCTGGCGTTCGCCTCGTGCACGACGATCGGCAGGCCTCGCTGCCGGGCGGCGAGATAGGCGGGCATGGCGACGTAGCCGCCGAAGCCCACGACGACCTCCGCGCGCGTGCGGTCGAGAACCGCGCCGGCCGCTCGCACCGATTCCCCCAGGGAGCCGGGCATCCGCAGCAGGGACCGGTCCAGCCGGCGTGGCAGTGGCGACGGCGGGATGAGTTCCAGCGGGTAGCCGCGCTCGGGAATCAGCACCGTGTCCAGACCGCGGACGGTCCCGAGCGCGGTGATCTCGGCCGTGGGTGCCAGCCGGCGCAGCGCGTCGGCGAGGTTCATCGCGGGCTCGATGTGCCCGGCGGAATGGCCGCCGGCGACGACCACGCGCGGCGCCGCTGCGCCCGCCGTCACGACGGCCTCGTGAGCAGGATCCCGCGGTCGGCGTGGAACCGCTGGAACACCCGCATGGGCAGGGTCGCCGAGTCCGAGTTGTGCGTGTAGCCCGAGGGGTTGTGGAATCGCACGACCCCGCCGTGGACCGCGTGCACGAGGACGAGGTGGCCGCCCCGGACCGGCTCGGGGGTGGCCGGGTCGCGGATCTCGGGCGACACGGAGGCGATCAGGACCTGCCCGGGCCGGACCTCCCGGCTGGACACGTCGATCGGGGTGCGCTCGACGAGCCGGCAGTCGAACCCGAACCGCGCGCTGACCCAGGCCATGAACGGCCGGTAGATCAGTCCCTGGACCGCGCCCGAGGGCTCGACCACGTAGCAGCCCCAGTCGAGTGCTTGCGTGAGGAGCTCGCCCATGGAGAGCCGGACGTCGGTCCAGCCGTGCAGCAGCGACTGCAGGCACGCCAGGCCGCAGACCTTGCGGGACCAGAACAGGTACTCCTCGCGTGAGCGGTAGCCGTGGGCCGCCCAGTCGTCCCGCTCGGTGTGCGGCAGGAAGACCTCCAGGCCCGCCGGGTCGGTCCGGCGCATCACGACGTCGTCGTTGCGCTCCAGACGTCCCCACTGAGAGACGCACGGGAGAACCACGTCAGGTGATGGGGAAATCGAAGTAGACATCGGGATAGGGTTCGTTCCTCAGCGTGTAGTGCCACCACTCGCGGTCGTACCGGTCGAACCCGCAGTCCTCCATGATCGAGCGGAGGTGCTCGCGGTTCTGGAGCTCGGCCGGCGCGATCTCCGTGGCGTGGTGGCGTGAGACCGGGTCCATGAGGTCGTGCCGGCCACCCATCGCCGCGAGCTCACCGGTGGCGAGGTGGTAGAGCGTCAGGTCGACGGTGCTGCCCCGGGTGTGGCCCGACTTGGCGGCCACGTACCCCTTCTCGACCATGTCGGCCCGGTCGATGTTCGGGTAGTGCCGTGGTTTGGTCCGGCCGTCCTCGGGTTGCCCGGACCAGCGGAGGAAGCAATCGACGGCGCGCTGCGGGCGGTACCCGTCCCAGAGCAGCAGTCCGGAGCCGAGGGATGCGGCCTTGTCGCGTGCTTGTTCGAGGGCCGCGCACAATGCGCGGGTGCCGACGATGCGGTTCGCGAGGTAGCCGTCGACCGGTTTGCCGGTGAAGTTGTCCCAGGTGGCGTACTTGGCGTCCCAGCGGATGCCGGGCACGAACTCGTCGACGTAGGCGAAGTCGTCGTTCATCGCCTCATCCGCAGGGTGGCCGAGACGAGCCGGTCGATCACCTCGGAGAGCGGGAGTCCCGCGGCGTTCATCATCCGCGGGTAGCGGCTGTAGGAGGTCATGCCGGGCATGGTGTTGACCTCGTTGAGGACCACCTGGCCGTCGGCGGTGAGGAACACGTCCACGCGGGCCAGCCCGGTGCAGCCCAGGGCGCGGTAGATGGTCTTGGCGGTCTCCTGGACGAGGGTGCGCGATGCGTCGGGGATGTCGGCGGGGACGATGAAGGTCGCGTTCTCGGACCCGGTCTCGGGCGAGTCCTCCTGGTGGATCCGGAAGAACCCGTGCGTGAGGTCGACGCGGTCCACCTCGCCCACGACCAGTCCGGACTGTTCCTCCAGGACCGCGCAGCCGATCTCCTCGCCGTCGACGGCCGCCTCGATGAGGATCTTCGAGTCGTACTGCCGCGCGTCCTCCAGCGCGGCCGGCAGCTCGTCCGCCCCGGTGACCTTGCTGACGCCGAACGAGGAGCCCGACCGGGCCGGCTTCACGAAGACCGGATACGAAAGGCTGTCGGGATCGACCTTGTCGTCCTCGGTGACGATCCAGAACCTCGGCGTGGCGATGCCCGCGTTCGCGGCGACGGTGTAGGCCAGGGACTTGTCCATGCACACGGCCGAGCCCTGGATGCCGCAGCCGACGTAGGGGATGCCGGCGAGTTCCAGCAGCCCTTGGATGGCGCCGTCCTCGCCGAGCTTGCCGTGCAGCACGGGGAAGACCACGTCGAGGCGCACGGTCTCGTAGCTTCCCTGCTCCATCACCAGAAGGCCGTGCACGCCGCGGTCCGGCGACAGCGCGGCCGGGCGGGCGTTGCCGGTCTCCCAGCCCTCGCCGGGACCGTCGCAGAGCTTCCACTCGCCTCCGGTCGTGATGCCGATCCAGATCGGTTCGTACTTGCCGGGGTCGAGGTGCTTGGCGACCTCGCGCGCGGACTTGACGGAAACGGGGTGTTCTTCGCCGGCGCCGCCGAAGATGATCCCGACTGTCAACCTGGTCATGCTGTGGTCCCGCTTTCGAAGTTCAGGCAGTTGAGGAGGGTGTTTTCGACGATGTCGTGCAGGGCCCGCTCGGTGTAGTAGGCGGAGTGCGGGCTGATCAGCACGTTCGGCATCCGCTGGAGGCGCACCAGGGCCTCGTTCCCGATGTGCTTGCCGCGGCAGTCGGCGTAGAAGATCCCTTCCTCGCCTTCGATGACGTCCAGCGCCGCTCCGCCCAGCTCGCCGTTCTCCAGTGCCGACACCAGGGCCTCGGTGTCGAGTAGCGGTCCGCGGCCGGTGTTGACGACGTACGCGCCGGGCTTCATCCGCTCGATGCGCCTGCGGTCGAGGAGGTGGTGCGTCTCCGCGGTGAGCGGGGTGTGCAGCGTGACGATGTCGCTGCGCTCGACCAGTTCGTCGAGCGGAATGTAGGTCACGGCGGCGCGGGGGTGCGTGTCGTGGGCGAGCACGCGGCAGCCGAAGCCCCGCAGCCGGTCGAGGACCGCGATGCCGATGCGCCCGGTGCCGATCACGCCGACGGTCAGGTCGCGCAGTTCCTTGCCGCGCGTTTCGCTGAGCCGGTAGTCGAAGGAGTCGGTGCGGCGGATGGTGGATTTGGCGTGGCGCACCGCCATCAGCATCAACATCAGGGTGTAGTCGGCGACGCTGTCCGGCGAGTAGGCGACGTTGCCGACCGAAATGCCGAGGCGTTCGGCGAACTGCAGGTCGATGTGGTCGAAGCCGATGCTCCGGGTGCAGATGTACTCCACGCCGGCGCGGCTGAGTGCCAGCAGGGTGGCGTTGGTGATCCGGGTCTTGTGGCTGACGCTGACGCACCGGTTGCCGCGCGCCAGTTCGGCGTTGTCCACGCAGGCGGCCGCCTCGACGGGGGTCACGGACACCCCGAGGCGGGTTCCCAGGTCCCGGAACGCGGCGGTTTCGTCCCGGCTGCAGCCGAAAGCCGCCAGCCCGGCCCGGTGGGATGGCCGAGGCTCCGTTCCCGCGCGAATACGCGTCTCGCTGCGTCTCAAACCCAATTCGCTGGAAGCCATGCGGCGAGTCAAGACGACGCGGTGTTGCCGGTGCGTATTCGGTTTTCGATATGCGGACGATATGCGGCGGCGAGCGAGCGCGCCGCCGCATCACCGTCGGCTGCCTGACTTCCCGGTCAGCTCTGCAGCAGGTTCTCCCACAGGCCCATGACGTTGCCCTCGGTGTCGGTGAAGTACGCGTAGAACCCCATGCCGGGGATCTCGGTGCGTCCGACCACCTTGGCGCCGCCGAGCTGCTCGACCTTCTGCAGCGTCTCGTCGATGCTCGCCACGTCGACGGTGATCACCGGGCTCTTCGGCGCGGACTCCTCGCGGGCGAACATGCCGCCGTTGATGAAGCCGGGCTCGTTCGGCATGCCCTGCTCGGAGGTGGGGCCGGTGGCCACGCTGGTGTAGTTCATCTCGGGCATCTCGGTGACGTTCCAGCCGAACGCCTCGCGGTAGAAGCCGCGGGCTCGTTCGCCGTCGTCGAAGGGGATCTCGAAGTGGACGATCCTGCCGCTCATCGCCGCCTCCTGCCTTGGCTCGAAACCGGGCCATCGACGCTAGGCCCGGCCACCCGCGCGCCGACAGAGGATTTGGTCCCACCCGTCACCCGGTCAGGTCGTTCTGCCGGCACGGACGGGTGTCGCGGGCGCTGTCGATCTTCCGGCGGCCGAGCATGGGAACCGGAGCGACGACGCGAAAGGACCGTGCGATGGCGATCAAGCTGCAGAGCCGCTGGCGGCGTCTCCTCGACCAGCACCCGGTCTGGCAGGACGAGGACGACCTGGACAACCTCGCCTTCGACCCGCCGCGCGAGTCCCTCAAGGACCACAGCGACTGCCCGATCGCCCCTGCCTGCGACGGCTGCGGCGCGACCGCGGGCCTGCGGGTGGCGACGTCGATGTTCAGCCGCCCCGGCGGCGGGTACGACGTGGCCTGCGCGACGGTGTGCGAGCAGTGCGCGGGGCGGCCGTTCCTGTTCCTGCTGACCGAGCGGCAGCTGCGCTGCGCCTTCGACGCGCACAGCACGCACCTCCCCCGCGCCTAACCGACCGGCACCTCGTCCACCGGCAGCGGATACGGCGAGATCACCGGCAGGTACGGCTCGACGTCCCAGCCGAGCGCGCGGATGCGGGCCACGCTGCGGCGGCCGCTGATCACCGCGAACAGCTCGGTCCGCGGCGCGGTCAGGGTCGCCGCCGGCTCGCCCTGTCCCAGCACCCACTCCTCGTCGCCGTCGGTGAGGCGCAGCGCCGGCGATCCCCGCCGCACGAGGCGGGTGTGCAGCCAGTTCCGGAAGACCGCGAACCCGAGCCGGGTGACCGGCGCGGCCGGGTCGCTCGCCGCGCCGAGGGCCTCGCGCAGGTCCTCCAGGTGCACGGCGAGGTCGGCGATCGGCGAGGTCAGCATCCACGGTGGACCGTCCGGCGATTCGCCGCGGCGCAGTGCCGCGACCAGGCGCGCGCCGTGGTCGTCGAACTCGCGCAGCAGCGTCGCGGGGTCGAGGTGGGCGCGGCGGGCCACCTGGTCGGCTGTCCAGCGGTCGCGCGCGGCGGCCAGCGCGGGGTCGGTCCAGGCGTCGGCGGCTTCGGGGAAGTACGTGCCCCGCAGGGTTTCCTCCGCCACACCGGTGAGGTGGGCGAGCAGGTCGCGCACCGTCCACTCCGGACACGCGGGCACCGGCGCGGCCAAGGCCGCGGGCCGGTCCTCGACCAGCGAGCGCACCCGGCGGAGCCCGTCCTCGTAGGCCCACGCGGCCTTCCACCGCGCGATCCGGGCCGGGGTGTGCACCGCGGACGGCCGGACCCGCTTGGTGAAGGTGTCCAGGAACCCTTGCGCCGCCACGGGATCGGCGGCGAGCCCGGCGTAGTGCGCGCTCGCGCCGGGCGAGGAGAACCGGGCCAGCCGGAAGGACCACTCGTAGTGCTCGGCGGCGCGCTCGTCGCGCCACGCCCCGTACCCGGACAGATCGGACCCGTCGGCCAGGGCGGCGGCGAGGTACCAGGCCTGGTGCACGGCGTCGCCGATGCCCTGCGCGGTGGACGGGTGCTTGAAGTGCCCGGCGTCGCCCAGCAGCGCCCAGCCGGGGCCCGCGGCCTGGCGGTAGTGCCCGCGCATCATCGTCTCCGGCACCACGACCAGCGGTGACACGCGTTCGGCGCGGTCGAGCAGGCGCGGGTTGAGCACGGCCGGGAACTGCCGCAGCCCGTCCCGGTAGCGGGCCTCGCGGACGTCGGCGGAACCGCGGGTCGTCTCGGGCGGCCCGGCGAGCGAGAGGAGGTGGATGCCGTCCTCGTTCGGCACGGACATCAGCGCCGCGTGGTCGTGCAGGTCGATGTGGCACCACTCCGACGGCGGCAGGCCGCGCCAGTAGGCCATGAGGAACGCCATGTCGCCGCGCAGTTCGCGGGTCGCGGGCAGGCCGAGGCGCCGGGCCACGGTGGACACGCGCCCGTCGGCGCCGAACACCCACGTCGCCTCGATGTGCTCGCCGGTGCCGAGCACCACGCCGCGCACGGGGTCCTCGCCGGTGCCGGCGCCGATCAGGCCGGTGATGGTGGTGCCGTACCGGATTTCGGCTCCGGCGTCGCGGGCGGTGTCGGCGATCGCGGCGTCCAGGGTGATGCGCCGGATGGACGCGCCGCGCTCGAAGCGGCCGACCGGGGTGAAGTCGCCGGCCACCTCGTGGCCGAGGACGCGCCAGCTGAAGTGCACGAACGGGATGTCGTGCGCGGCCAGCAGCCGGGGCAGGACGCCGAGGGCCTGCAGCCGGTCGAGCGTGTCGGGGAACATCATGTGGGTGGAGACGGTGTCGCTGGGGAACCGGTCCCGTTCGACCACCAGCACTCGCCTGCCCTGGCGCGCCAGCAGTGCGGCGAGGGTCGATCCGGCGCAGCGGGCGCCGACCACGATGGCGTCGTACATCACGCACCTGCCTTCACCAGTCGCGGAACCCGTCGTCGCGCGACGGTCGCGGTCGAGGCCAGGGTCAGCGCGGCGAGCACGACCCCGAGCCCGGTCCAGCCGGCGACGGCGAGCCCGGCGCCGGCCAGCACCGATCCGGCCAGGTACCCCAGTTGCACCGAGGTCGCGCGCAGGCTCATCGACTGCAACGGGCCGACACCGTCGAGGTCCAGCCCGACGGCGCTGCCCGCGATCACCCGGGCGCCGGACAACAGCGCGACCAGCGCGAACGCGGCGACGGAGAACGCGAAGGACGGCCGGAGCGCGCCGAACACCAGTGTCATGACCGCCAACGCGGGCCCGACGGCGAGCAGCAGCGGCCGGGCGGCGCGGTCGACCCAGCGGCGGGCCAGCATGGTGCCCACCACGAAGCCCGCGGCTCCCCCGCCCAGCGCGAGACCGGCCGCGGCGACCGACACGCCGTGGGCGCCGGTCAGGAGACTGCCGCAGTAGACGAGCACCCCGGCCCAGCCGCCGTAGGCCAGCAGTTCGCCGAGTGCCCACCGGGCGGCGCCGGGGCGGCGGACGAGCGCGTGCGCCGGGTGCGGTTCGGGTTCGGGGGCGCCGGTCTCGCGGCGGATGGTGCCGGCCAGGGCGAACAGGCTCGCGGTCAGCGGCACCAGCCAGGCCAGCCGCCAGTTCTGCTGGCCGAGGATCCCGATGACCGGCATGCCGGCGATCCACGCGCTCGGCTGGCCGACCAGCGCCCAGGACAGGACCTGCGCGCGGCGGCCCGGTGGCGCCCAGCGTGCGGCCGCGGCCATGCCGCCGGCCAGGACGATGGCGACGCCGGCGCCGAGGGCGACCTGCGCGGCGGCCAGCACGAGGTAGGTCGGGGCGACGGCGCTGGCGAGGGCGGAGCCGGCGAGCAGCGTCAGGCCGGCGATGAGGAGCTCCCGCAGCCGCCGTCGCCGGCGGGTGGTGACGAGCGCGATCGCGACGGCCGCGGCGGCGGCTCCGGACACGGCGCGCAGCAGGCCGGCCGCGGTGTCCGGGACGCCGAGGTCCTGGGCCACCGGAGTGAGGATCGGCGTGAGGGCCAGCAGGCTTGCCTGCACCGCGAACAGGCACGCGAAGAGGGTCGCGCTGGTGGCGACCGGTCCGGTTGGTGGTCGTGGCAGTCGCTTCATCGGAACTCACCTTCTGGTTCGAGCAGGTGAGGCTGACGTTCCTCCGTGGTCGTTGAAGTTCTGTGAAACGCGTGTTGAGTCAGCGGCGCCAGCGCGGGTGCGCGCCGATCTCGTCGTGGATCCGCCGGGCCGCGGCAAGCTTCTCCCCCGCCTCCGCCCGCCTGCCGGTCCTGTTGAGCACTGCCGCCCAGGCGTGCAGGGCGTCCGCGCGGTGCCACGGCAGGCCGGCGAACAGCCGCAGCGCGGTCTCGAACGCGGTGTCGTCACCGGTGACCGCCCCGCGGGCGAGCGCGACGGTGCCGGCGCGGCCGCGCCAGTCCTCGCCGCCGGCGAGGATCTCGTCGCAGCCGACGAGGTGCCGGGCGGCTTCACCGGGGTCGGTGACGGCGAGCAGGCGGGCCAGCTCGGCGCGGGCGATCAGCTCGGTCGGCACCTGGGGCCCGGCGACGGCGAGGTCCAGCGCCTGCCGCAGGGCCGCGACGGCGCCGCCGGTGTCGCCGAGGAGGGTGCGGGTGGTGGCCAGCCAGCGGGCGTGGAAGGCGGCGTCGTGCAGGTCGCCTGCCGCTTCGTCGGCGGCCCGCGCCTGTGACCAGGCGTGTTCGGCGTCTTCCCAGTCGCCGTCGAGGAGCAGCAGGAGTCGCCTGCTGACCGCGTCGGCGGGCAGGGGCTCGGCGGCGCGGCGGGCCGCGTCGAGGTCACCGGCCAGCGCCAGTGCGAGGACGAGCTGGTCGGCCACGGCGTCGTGCGGGTAGCCGAGCGTGTCGAACCTGGCCTGGGACAGGCCGCGGCGGCACCAGCGGCGGCCGGCCACGGGGTCGAGCAGGTACTCGGTGGCGGTCAGGGCGGCCATGTTGACCGGGCCCCAGCCGACGTAGGGGTCGCCGAGGTCCTGCACGCGGGCCCACATGTCCTCCTCGATCGCGGCGGCCGCGGCCAGCTCGCCCCGGTTGAAGCGGAACCACGCGGCGGCCCACGAGGCCAGGACGGTGAGGTCGCGCCTGCCCAGCCGGGCCGCCAGGTCGCGGGCCTGATCGGCGGCGGCGCCGAGCGTGGCGGTGCGCAGCCCGTACATGGCGGCCTGGGCCCGGCCGCGGTGCAGGTGGAAGCCCGCGCGGCCGTCGGGCAGGACGCGGCGGGCGGCGGCGAAGTGGTCCAGGGCGCGCGGGATGTCCATGATCGAGTGGTGCGTGCACAGCGCGCCGCCGAGTCGCGCGTGGACGGTCGCGACCGCCTCGTCGTTGCCGCGGTACAGCTCGAGGGCGCGTTCGAGCAGCCGCACCGCTTCGGGGAACCCGGTGCTGGCCCGCAGCCGCAGGATCGCGGTGCGCATCGCCGCGTCAGCGCGGGTGGGCGCGGGCGCACCGGCCTGGTCGAGGATCGCGACCGCGGCCTCGGCGTGGGCGATGGCTTCGTCCCACGCGTACACCCGCTGCGCATCACCAGCGGCGGCCAGGCTCAGCTCGGCCGCGTCGAGCGGGTCGGCGGCCGGTCCCGCGGCGCGCAGGTGCACGGCGGCGGACGCGGTCTCGGCCGGGCGGTCGCGCAGGAGCTGGGCGGCGCGCAGGTGCAGGCGCTGCCGGCGCGGGACGGGCAGGTCGGCGTGCACGGCGTCGCGCAGCAGGTCGTGCGGGAAGGCGTAGGCGACCTGCCACGACCGGCCGGCTTCGACGAGGAACCCGGCGGCCACGGCGGCCTCGAGCGCGTCGATGAGCTGCTCTTCGGGCTGGTCGGCCAGGTGGGCGAGCAGTTCGTACCCGGCCTCCGGGCCGAGGACGGCGGCGCAGCGGACCACGTGCTGCGCGGGTTCGGGCAGGGTGCGCAGCCGGTGCCGGACGACGTCGCGCACACCGGCCGGCACCTGGCCGCGTTGCCAGTCCTCGCGCGTCCGGCGGTCGCGGGCCACTTCGGCGGCGTAGAACGGGTTGCCGCCGGTGGCGCGCCAGAGCCGCGGCACGAACCCGGCGGGCACGTCGCCGGCGACGGCGGTGACCAGTTCGGCGAGTTCGGTTTCGGTGAGCGGGCCGAGGGTGAGGCGGTCGGCGAGGCCTTCGGTGGCGGCGATCAGGTCGAGCAGCGGCGGGTGGTGGCCGCCCGGCGGGTCGCGGAAGCAGACGACCAGCAGCACCCGGGCGGGCAGGTGCTCGACGAGGTGGCGAAGCAGCAGCGAGCTGGCCCGGTCGAGGCGCTCGGCCTCCTCGACCACGAGCGCGACGGGCGCGGTGTCCGCGAGGCGGGTGAGCACCCAGGTGGCGGCCTCGAACAGGGCGTGCCGGTCGTCGGGCCCGGACGTGGTGTCGGCGGGGCGGGACAACAGCGGGGTGAGGCGGGCGCGCAGGGCGGGCGGGGCGAGGTCGAGGCAGGCGTCGACGTCGGCGCTGGCGCGGAAGGCCGAGGCGATCGGGTGGTACGGCAGCATGGCCGCGGGGTCACAACGCCCGACGAGGACGTGCGCGTCGGCGGCGGCTTCGTGCGCGAACTCGGCGACGAGCCGCGTCTTGCCCACGCCGCCCTCGCCGGAGACGAGCGCGACGCGGCGGCCGCCGCCGCGGACGTCGTGCCACAAGGCGCGCAGGTGGGTCAGTTCGGCGGTGCGGCCGGCCATCGGGACGCGCCGCACGACGGTGAACAGGGCGTCCGGTGGTGGCTGGACGCGTGGCGCCGGGGTGCCGGTGGGCGCGACCAGGCGGGGAGCGGGCAGCAGTGCCGGGTCGTGGCGGAGGATGCTGGTTTCCAGGCCGGCCAGCGCGGGGCCGGGGTCGAGGCCCAGTTCGTCGGCGAGGCGCCGCCGGGCGCGGGCGGCCACGTCGAGGGCGTCGACCTGCCGCCCGGTCCGGTAGAGGGCGAGCATCAGCTGCCCGGTGAGGCGTTCGCGGTACGGGTGGGCGTCGACCAGGCGTTCCAGCTCGGGAACGGCCTCGGCGTGCCGGCCGAGGGCGAGGTCGGCCTCGATGCGGCTTTCGGTGGCGACCAGGCGGAGTTCGTCCAGGCGGGCGGTCTCGGCCTCGGCGAACAGCGGCGCGTGGAGGTCTTCGAGCACCGGGCCGCGCCACAGGCCGAGCGCCTGTCGCAGCACGGTGGCGGCCCGGGGCGCGTCGCCGAGGCCGAGTGCTTCCCGCCCGAGCCCGACGAGCTGTTCGAAGCGCGCCGCGTCGAGCTGGGCGGGGTCGGCGAGCAGGCCGTACCCGGAGCGGCGGGTGGCCAGCGCGCCGGACGCCCCGGCTTCGGCGAGGCGGCGGCGCAGGTGCGACACGTGGGTGCGGAGGGTGACCTCGGCGCCGGCCGGTGGCGCCGCGCCCCACAGCGCCTCGGCGAGCCGGCCCGGCGCCACGAACTGGTTGAGGTTGAGCAGCAGAACGGCCAGCAGCTCCCGCTGTTTCGGCCCGCCGAGCGCGAGGGACTCGCCACCGGCGACGACGTCGAGCGGCCCGAGGATCCCGAACCGCAGGACCGCCGGTGAGGAGGTGTCACCGGAGGTGGCCGCCGCGCTGGTTCGGGGCGTCATCAGAGCAAACTACGTCGCGGCACGGTGAACCGGGAGTGCCGCGGCTAGGTTGAGGTGATGCTGGACGGTCTGCGGGCGGCCGCGTTCACCTACGGCGAGGTGGGACGCACCCGGGGCGAGCTGCCCGCGGGGTACCACCACCTGCGGCGGCGGGCGGTGATCGGCCGGGGACGCGACCGGTTCGAGGAAGCGGCCGTGGCACTTCTCGCGTGGGGCGTCCAGCACAGGGCCGGGCTGCGGGTCCAGGCCTCCGGCGAAACCGTGGCCGAAGGTGCTGTCGCGCTGGTCCACCTGGGGGTCGGGCCAGTGCGGATCGCCGCCCCGGTCCGCGTGGTGTACGTGGTCGACGAGAGCGCGCGGCGGGGTTTCGCCTACGGCACGCTGCCGGGCCATCCCGTGGCGGGCGAGGAAGCGTTCGTCGTGGACCTCGCGCTCGACGGGACCGTCACGTTCACGGTCACCGCGTTCTCCCGGCCGGCGTCCCTGCTCGCGCGGCTGGCCGGACCGGCAGGACGCGCCGCGCAGAGCTGGATGACCAGGCGGTACCTCCGCGCGCTCGGTGGCTGAGTCCTCAGACGTCTGCGGTGCTACCGTGCGCGCATGACGGAGCTGCGCCGTGGACCGGTCGTGCCCCAGGTGGCGAGCCTGCTGCGGCAGCGGATCCAGCGCGGCGACTGGCGCCCCGGCGACCGGCTGCCCAACGAGGTTCAGCTCGCCGCCGAGTTCGGCGTCGGGCGGTCCTCGGTGCGGGAGGCGGTCCGCCTGCTCGCGCAGGACGGGATCCTCGACGTGCGGCACGGCTCCGGCACCTTCGTCGCCGCCGGGACGGCCGACACCAGCGACGTGCGCCGGCTGGTGCGGCGCGCCCGGGCGCTGGAGGTGTACGAGGTGCGCCGCGCGCTGGAGGTCGAGGCGGCGCGGCTCGCGGCGCAGCGGGTCCGGCCGGAGGACATCGAGCGCCTGCGCGCGGACCTGCGCAAACGGCAGGACGAACGCGGCGGCGACCCGGCGGTGTTCGTCGATGCCGACCTCGCCTTCCACCGCGCCGTGGTGGAGCTGTCCGGCAACGCGCTCCTGCTGAGCCTGTTCACGGCCGCCGAGCCGGTGCTGCGGGAGATCCTCACCGACCTGGTCCGCCACGAGACGCAGCTGCCGGACTCCTCCGCCGCCCACGCCGACCTCCTGGACGCGCTCGAACGTGGCGACCCCGACGCGGCGGTCGCGGCCACGGTCGCCAACCTGGAACCGGTGCTGCGTGGCCTCCGGACCGCCGTGTCCTAAGCCCGGCGGGCCACGATCGCCGTCGCGTCGAGCTCCTCGGAGGTCACCACGCGCGCGGCCAGCCCGGCGCTGGCCGCGGCACGGGTCAGCAACGGCGCTTGCTGCTCACTCGTTTCGATCAGCAAGTGCCCGCCGGGGGCGAGCCACTCCGGCGCGCCCGCCACGACCCGGCGCGCGATGTCCAGCCCGTCCGCGCCGCCGTCGAGGGCGAGCTGCGGTTCGTGCAGACGGGCTTCCGGCGGCATCAGCGCGACCGCGTCGGTGGGCACGTACGGCACGTTGACCACCAGCAAGTCCACGCGCCCGCGCAGCCCATCGGGCAACGCCTCGTACAGATCGCCCTCGTGGACATCGCCCGGCACGTTGCGGCGCGCGCACCGCACCGCCGCCGGGTCGAGGTCGGCGGCGTGCAGCTCGGCGAGGTCGAGCTCCACGGCCAGCGCGGCGCCCAGCGCGCCGGAACCACAGCACAGATCCACCGCCACCGGATGCGGCGGGGCCAGCCGCACCGCCTCCTCGACGAGCAGTTCGGTGCGGCGCCGGGGCACGAACACGCCCGGCTCGACGTGGATGCGCAGGCCGCGGAACCCGGCCCAGCCGAGGACCTGTTCGAGCGGCTCGCCGGCCACCCGCCGGGCGGTCAGCGCGTCCAGCTCGGCCGGGCCGGACGCGGCCTCCAGCAGCAGACGGGCCTCATCCTCGGCGAACACACACCCCGCCGCCCGCAGACGGCTCACGAGAACGGTTTCGACATCGACGGACACGAAAAGCGCCTTTCAGGGAAACGGGCGCCCGCGACTCACTCGTCGCCGGAGGGGAGCACCCGGGTTGCTGGAACGGAAACGGGTCTCACCTCCTCGGTCGGTCGTGTGATCACCGTACCGCGCCGCCTCAGCGGTGGTGCACGGAGGCGACGCGGTACAGCACCGGCTCGAACGAGCCGATCTGCGCGGCCGCGCGCATGTGCTCCTGGCACTCCGGGTTGGCGAGCATCGCGCGGAACGCCTCCTCGCTCTCCCACTGCGCGTAGTTGGCGACGTGGGTGCCGTCGAGGCTGGCGTGGATGTTGGCCGCGATGAACCCCGGCTGGTGCCGCATGACCTGTTCGGTCGCCTGGTCGAGCACGTCGATGAGCTCCTGCTGCCGCTCGGGCGCCACGGTGAACTGGTTGATCAGCGTGGTGACCCCGGCGGCGGCGTCGATGGTGGAGACGGGCATGGCTTCCTCCTCATGTCAGGACCCTTACATCATGTGTAAGGTACCTGACATGAGTCAAGGGGACGTCACCGCCCGGCCCGGTTACCTCGTCAAGCGGGTCCAGCAGCTGTTCCGCCAGGCCGGCGACGAGCGCCTGCGCGCGGCCGGGCTGTCGATGGCCCAGTACGCGGTGCTGCGCCAGCTGGCCGACCATCCGGAGGTCTCCTCCGCCGAGCTCGCGCGGCTGTGCTTCGTCACCCGGCAGTCCCTCGGCGAGGTGCTCGCCGGGCTGCGCCGCGCCGGCCTGGTCACCGTGGGCGAAGGCGCCTCCGGCCGGGTGCGCCCTGTGCGCCTGAGCGACACCGGCCGCGCCCGGCTGGCCGACGCCGAGGCGGCGGTCGCCGACGTCGAGGACCGGATGCTCGCCGGGCTCGGCGGCGGCGACCGGCGGCGGCTTGCCGAGCTGCTGGCCCGCTGCGCGGACAACCTCACTCCGGGCGGCGGATCTCCGGCCGGTCGATGATCCGCAGCCAGGTGCCGTCCGGCTGCCGCCGCGCCACCTGCACCCGTCCCCCGGTGTTGTCGGCGGGCCGGGTCGAGCACAGCGCCAGGTCGCCGTAGTAGACCGTCGGCATCGGCTCCTCGATCTGGAACTCGCCGCCCTGCTCCACCAGCCGCTCCAGCACCTCGCGGATCGCGTCGCGGCCCACCGTCTGCGAGCCCGGCGGGAACGCCAGCACCGCGTCCTCGGCGTACAGCTCGGACAGCGCTTTCGCGTCCCGGGCGTTGGCCCGCTCCACGAACATCACGGCGAGGTCTTCGGGTGTCCTGGCCTTGTCGATCACGTGTCGCTCCTTTCCTCTGACCCCAGCCTGTCCCCGCGAGAGTCAGAAGTCCAAGAGCTGGTAGGTCTCGCCACTAGAATCAACGCTTATGGAACTGCGTCAGCTCGAGTACTTCGTGACGGTCGCCGAGGAGGGCAACTTCACCCGCGCCGCCGAACGCGTGCACGTCGCCCAGCCCGGCGTGTCGGCGCAGGTCAGGCGGCTGGAGCGGGAGCTGGGGCACGAGCTGCTGGACCGGTCCGGGCGCACGGTCCGGCTCACCGAGGTGGGCGCCGCGGTCCTCCCCTACGCCCGCGCGGCCCTGGCCGCCGTCGCCGGGGCGCGGCTGGTCGCCGACGAGTTCCGCGGCCTCGTCCGGGGCAAGGTCGCCTTCGGCATGGTCACCTCGCACAGCTTCGACGTGCCCGGGCTGCTGGCGAGCTTCCACGAGGAACACCCCGGCGTGGAGATCACCCTCGTCGAAGGCCGCTCCGGCGAGCTCGCCGCGGACATCCGCGACGGCCGCCTCGACGCGGCGATCATCAGCCTCGCCACGGACGAACGCCCACCCGGCCTGGACGTCCTCGTCCTCACCGACCAGGCCATCACCGCCGCCGTCAGCCTGGACGACGAGTGGGCCGGGCGCGCCGAGGTCCCCCTCGCGGACCTGCGGGAGCGGCCGCTCATCAGCCTGCCCGCAGGCACCGGCCTGCGCGCCCGGCTCGACGAGGCCTGCGCGGCGCGCGGCATCACCCCGCGGATCGGGTTCGAGGCCGGTCACCCCACGGTCCTGGCCGACCTCGCCGCCCGCGGCCTGGGCGTGGCGATCCTGCCGGACTCGGTCGCCACCACACGCCCCGACCTGCACCCGATCCCGATCACCGACCCGCCGCTGCGAGGCTGCCTCGCCCTCGCGTGGCGCGCGGCCGGCCCGGCGAGCCCCGCCGCGCGGGTGTTCCTCGACCGCGCCCGCGCGCGGCTATGACGGCGGCACGGTGCGCGCCAGCGGGAACACCGAATCCACGACTTCACCCGGCCAGCGCGGTGACCTGCACACCCATCGACCGTCCCGACTGGACAGCCGCGCTGCCGGCCGCGTGCACGCGCACCAGCATTTCGCCGGGTTGTGGTGCGTCAGGATCCGAAGCCAGAAAAGGATTCGCCCCGGCTGGCTAAGGTGACAAACATGCCCGCCGAACCTTCTCGGTTACGAGCCGACGCCCGCGGCGAGGACGTGCCGGTCGCCGCGATCGCGCGCCGCGCCGGGGTCGGCGTCGCCCCCGATGCGGCGCTGGCCGCGTCCCGGCGCCTGGTCAGCCTGCCGTTGCCGCCCGCGCCGCTCGGTCTTTACGGGGTGTGCGGTGCCCCCTGAACAGCCCGCCTGGCGGCCGTCGGACACCGAGTTGTTCACCACCTACGGCGACGCGTTCGTGCCACGGCGGCGCGAGCAGATCGCCACCGTCTGCGACCTGCTCGACGCCATCCCCGAGCCGCACGTGCTCGACCTGTGCTGCGGCGAGGGCCTGCTGTCCGAGGAGTACCTGCGCCGCGGAACCGCCGGCCGCGTCACCCTGCTCGACGGCTCGCCGGAGATGCTGGACAAGGCCGCCGCCCGGCTCGCGCCGTTCCCCGGCCGGTGGCAGCGGGTGCGGGCGGACATCCACGACCGCGGCTGGCGGCGCGGCCCGTTCGGCGGCGTGATGACCTCGCTCGCGGTGCACCACCTCGACGGCCCCGGCAAGCGCGCGCTCTACCGCGACCTGCACGACATGCTCGTGCCGGGCGGGGTGTTCGTCATGGCCGACCTGGTCGAACCCGTCGGCGCCCGCGCCCGCGAGGTCGCCGCCACGCACTGGGACCGGGCCGTGCGCGACGCGGGCGGCGACGACGCCGCGCAGGCGTTCGAGGGCGCCGAGTGGAACTACCACCGCCTGCCCCGCCCGGACCCGGTGGACACGCCCTCCTCGATCGCCGAGCACCTGACCTGGCTCGCCGACGCCGGGTTCGCCGACGTGGACCTGGTCTGGCTGCACGCCGGGCACGCGATCTTCACCGCCACCCGCCCCTGAAAGGACGACGCATGTTCACCGGCCTGTCCGCCTTCCCGCTCACCCCGGTCACCGGATCCGGCATCGACACCACCGCCTACGCGCGGCTCGTCTCCCGCCTCGCCGAGGCCGGGGTGGACTCGATCGGCGCGCTGGGCTCCACCGGTTCCTACGCCTACCTGACCCGGGAGCAACGCGCCGAAGCGGCCAAGATCGCCGTCGACGCGGCGGCGGGCACCCCGGTGATGGTCGGCATCGGCGCCACGGCCACCAGCCAGGTCCTCGCGCTGGCCGAGGACGCCCAGAACGCTGGCGCGGCCGCCGTGCTGCTCGCCCCGGTCAGCTACCAGCCCCTCACCGACGACGAGGTGTTCGGGCTCTACGAAGACGTCACCCGCGAACTGTCGGTCCCGCTGTGCGTCTACGACAACCCGCGCACCACGCACTTCCAGTTCAGCGACGAACTGCACGGCCGCATCGCCGCGCTGCCGAACGTGGGCTCCATCAAGATCCCCGGCGTGCCCGGCGACGCCAAGGCCAGGGTGGACGCCCTGCGCGCCCGCATCCCGGACACCGTCCGGATCGGCGTCAGCGGCGACGCTGTCGCGGCCACCGGCCTGGCCGCCGGCTGCGACGTCTGGTACTCGGTCCTGGGCGGCCTGTTCCCGGACACCGCGCGGGCGGTCATGCGCGACCCGGGCGAGTCGGAGCGCCTGCGGCCGCTGTGGGACCTGTTCGCCCGCCACGGCAGCATCCGGGTCGTCGCCGCCGCGGCCAGCCACCTCGGGTTGACCGGCGAGCGCGTGCTGCCCCGCCCGCTGCGCGAACTCGACGGTGCCGCTCGCCGCGAGGTGATCGACACCCTGCGGGAACTCAACCTGTAGCCCGCCGCGCCCGCAGCACGGTGTCCCGCGTGTACCGGCCGGGCCGGGCGCGCGGCCGGATCTCGTCGGCCAGCACGGTCCACTCCGGACCGAGGAGCGCCGCGACGTCGGCCGGGTGGTAGTAGTCGGCCGGGTCGAAACCCTCGCGTGCCGTCAGCTCCGCGGGGTCGTGGCTCGCGACCAGCACCGTGCCGCCCGGCGCGACCGCGGCGAGCAGACCGCGCAGCACGCCGGGTTCGGCCTTGCGCAGCGGGACGTAGTGGGCCGACACCAGGTCGAAGCAGCCCGCCGGGGGTGACAGCACCGTCAGGTCCGCGTGCATCCACGCCACGCGTCCGGTGTCGTCGGCCGCGGTCGCGCGCTCCAGCGCCACGCGGGAGACATCGATCGCCGTGACGTGCCAGCCCCGCCGCGCCAGCCACAACGCGTCGGCCCCTTCCCCGCACCCCACGTCCAGCGCCTGCCCCGGCGCCAGATCGGCCACTTCCGTGACCAGCACCTCGTTGGGTTCGCCGCTGAACACCCGCTCGCGGCCCCGGTACATCTCGTCCCAGTCCATGACCGCCACCGTGCCCGGCAACTGGCCGGACTGACAAAGTTCTTTGCGGAATCCGCAAAAGCGGGGGCACAGTGGGGGCATGAGCGACGAGTTCGACGCCGTGCTCGGCGCCGTCGGGCCGCGGCTGCGTGAGCTGCGCCGGCGCCGCGGCACCACCCTGACCGCCCTGTCGCAGGCCACCGGCATCCCGGTCAGCACGCTGTCCCGCCTGGAATCCGGGCAGCGCACCCCCGGCCTGAAACTGCTGCTGCCCCTGGCCAAGGCCTACCAGGTGCCGCTCGACGACCTGGTCGGCGCGCCGGCCACCGGCGACCCGCGGGTCTACCCGCGGCCCAGAACCCACCACGGCATGACCGTCATCCCGCTCACCCGCAAACCCGGCGGACTGCAGGCCGTCAAGCACATCCTGCCCGCCGGGCCGTCCGACCTCGAGCCCGATCCCCGCTCGCACGAGGGCTACCACTGGCTCTACGTCCTCAACGGACGGCTCCGCCTCGTGCTCGGCGAGCAGGACCTGGTCCTGTCCGCCGGCGAGGTCGCCGAGTTCGACACCCACCTGCCGCACTGGTTCGGCAACGCCGACGGCCACCCGGCCGAGTTCCTCAGCATCCTCGGACCGCAGGGCGAGCGCTTCCACATCCGGGCCCGCTACCGGCCTTCCTGACCCTCCGGCGGGTTGCGCCGCACCCGGCGGCTGCGCCACGCGCTCGCCAGCCGGGAGTGCGGCTGCCACTCCAGCCCGTTGGGCAGGTTCCACCCGAACTTCACCGCCGCCAGCCGAAACAGCAGCGCGCCCACGACCCCGGCCACGACACCCACCAGCGGGGCGCCCAGGTAGTGGCAGACGACCATGGTGGCCGCGACGGCCGCCGCGACCGTGCCGTACAGCGCGTTGCCGCCGAACACCGCCGGCACGCGCCGGAGCATGATGTCCCGCAGCGCGCCGCCGCCGACCGCGGTCGTCGTGCCCAGCAGGATCGCCGGCAGCCAGCCCAGCCCGGCGGCCAGCGTCTTCTGGGCCCCGGTGACCGCCCAGAACCCGATCACCGCCGCGTCCAGCGCCGTGAACAGCTTGTCCCACGCGTTCTCGCTGATCGAGATCACGAACGACAGCAGCGCCCCGGCCAGCGCGGTCGGCAGGTAGGCGTAGTCGGTCAGCGCCACCGGGGTGCCGTGCTGCAGCAGCGTGTCCCGGATGACGCCGCCGCCCAGCCCGGACACGCTGCCAACCACGAGGAACCCGAACAGGTCCAGCCGCTCGCTGCGGGCGATCGCGCCGCCGAGGATCGCGCAGGCGAACACGCCCGCCAGATCCAGGTAGCGCGTCACCTGGTTGATCGCTTCGACCGCCGTTCCAGCCACACCGGCACCCTAGTCCGCAGTGGACGGACGATCAGGACACGGCGAGGCACTTCGCGCAGCGCGGCACCTGCTCACCGCCGGGCACGTGCTCGATCGCCGTCCAGATGCGGCGCCGCTCACCGCACCGCGCGATCCGGTACCCCAGGTAGGGCTGCTCGTCGGCGAACAGGTGCGCCCGCCGCTCGTCGGCGAACGGAGCCGGCACGTCCGGCACGAACCACGGCAGCGCCTCGAACAGGCTGAGCTGGTCCTTCGCCTTCACCCTGGCTCCTCGACGCGTCGTGCTCCTTGCCTGGACGGTACCTCCCCGGTCCGACGAAACTTCTAGACCGCATCCCACGTCGCGCCGAACGCCAGCAGCTCGTCGCGGTGCTCCAGCCGCGCGACCCACTCCGGCGGCCAGGCTCCGGCGCCGTGGCAGGCGCCCGCGAACGCACCGGCCAGCGCGGCTATCGAGTCCGAGTCGCCGGAGGTGCAAGCGGCGCGCCGCAGCGCGAGCACCGGGTCGCCGGGAAACAGCAGGAAGCACAACAGCCCGGTAGCCAGGGCCTCCTCGGCGACCCAGCCCTCGCCGGTGGCCAGGCACGGGTCGGTGTCCCGGTCGCCGTCGCGCACCGCCGCGTCCAGGCGATCCAGGGCGGCCAGGCACTCGTCCCAGCCGCGGGCGATGAACTGCTCCGGCGAGGAGTCCCCGGCGCGCGTCCACAGGTCGCCCAGCCACCGCTCGTGGTAGGTCTCGCGGTGCTGGACGGCGTAGTCGCGCAACTCCCCGGGCAGGCCGGCCGGTTCGGCGCCCTCGGCCAGCAGGTGCACAGCGTGCGCGGTGAGATCGGCGGCGGCGAGCCCGGTGGGGTGGCCGTGGGTGAGGCCCGCCTGCAACTGGGCGGCGCCCGCGCGCTGCTTGCTGTCGATCCCGGGCAGCAGGCCCAGTGGCGTGACCCGCATGTTCGCCCCGCAGCCCTTCGAGGTGATCTGACTGGCTTCCGGCCACGGGTGACCGGCCTCCAGCAGGCGGCAGGCCCGCAGGCAGGTGGCGCCGGGGGCGCGGTTGTTGTCGGGCGAGCGCAGCCAGGTGACGAACTCCGCCCGCAACGGCGGCTCGAACCGCTCCGGCTCCAGTTCGCCCTGAATGGCCGCGCGGGCGACGGCCAGCGCCATCTGGGTGTCGTCGGTGATCAGCGCGACGGGGCCGGGCAGGTCCATCTCGCGCCACGGCCCGTGCGCGGCGAGGATCGCCGGCACGCCCTGGAACTCGGTCGGCGCGCCGAGCGCGTCGCCCAGTGCGAGGCCCAGCAGCGAGCCGGTGGCCGGTTGTCTGGTCATGAACGTCGTCCTTCCGTCGGTCGGAGCAGCGGCGGGTGCAGCGTGGCGGCGCCACCGGCCCGGTAGAGCGCGGCGGGCTTGCCGCGCCCGCCGGTGAGCCGGGCGCCGTCGACCGGCGTGACGAACCCCGGGGTGGCGAGCACCTTGCGCCGGAAGTTCGCCGGGTCGAGACCGGTCCCCCACACCGCCTCGTAGACCCGGCGAAGCTCGCCGAGGGTGAACTCGGGCTCGCAGAACTCCGTCGCCAGGCCCGTCCGTTCGAGTTCCCCGCCGATCCGGTCGTGGGCGTCGGCCAGGATGCGGTCGTGGTCGAAGGCGAGCGGCCCCTGCTCACCGAACGGCACCCAGGCGGCCCGTGCCGCGTCACCGCCGCCGGCCGGCTCCGGCGCGCCCGGCACGAGCGCGGCGAAGGCCACCGAGACGACCCGCATCCGCGGATCCCGGTCCGGCTCGCTGTAGGTGCGCAACTGTTCCAGGTGCAGCCCCGCGACCTCGGCGAACCCGGTCTCCTCAGCCAGCTCCCGCCGGGCCGCGGCCTCCGCGGACTCGTCCGGCCGCAGGAACCCGCCCGGCAGCGCCCACCACCCCGCGAACGGCTCCGCACCCCGCTCCACGAGCAGGATCCAGAGCCGCCCCGCGCGCACGGTGAACACCGCGAGGTCGACCGTCACCGCGAAGGGCTCGTACGCGTGCTTGTCGTACATCCACCCCCCCTTATTGGTCTCAGTGACTATAAACCATCCGGGCGCCGGGGCGTGAGGCCGAGCGCGGTGAGGGCACCGAGGCCGGCGGCAGCGGCGATGAACCACCAGGCGCCCGCGAAGCCCGTCGTCGTTCCGGGGTCCGGGGTGTCGAGTGTGCCGAGGACCGCGACCAGGACCGCCACGCCCAGGACGTACCCCAGCTGGCGGCCCGTGTTGACCACCGCGCTGCCGGTCGCGGCCTGGGCCGGCGGCAGGCTCGCCGTCGCGGCGGCCATCAGGCTGGGCAGCGCCAGGCCGATGCCGACGCCGGTCACGATCCATCCCGGCAGGACGTCCGTGGCGAACCGCGCCTGCGCCGAAGCGTTCCAGGCCAGCATCACCGCACCCAAGCAGAACACCAGGTTTCCCACCGCCACCAGCAGGCCGACCGGCATCCGGCGCGCCAGCCGCTGGCCGACCATCGCGAAGATCGGGACCATCAGCGGCCCCGGCAGGATCGCGACACCGGTGGCGATCGCGCTGTAGCCGGCGACGTTCTCCAGCCACAGCACGACGCTGGGGAACAACGCCCCGAACGCCGTGCAGAACACCACGGCCGTGACGTTCGCCCACACGAAGGCCGGCACCCGGAACAGTCCCGGCTCCACGACCGGCGCCGGGTGCCGCAGCACCCGCACCACCAGCAGCGCGATGCCCGCCACCGCGACGCCGAACGCAACCAGGGCCGCCACGCTGACCCAGCCCCACTCGCCGCCCTTCACCAGACCGAGCGCGAGCGCCCCGATCGCGACCGCGAGCACCACGGCGCCGAGCACGTCGGGCAGCCGGGTGACCGACTCGTCCCGGGACTCCGGCACCAGGCGCACCGCCGCGGCGAACGCCACCACACCGACCGGCACGTTGATCAGGAACACCCAGTTCCACGACAGCTCGACCAGCGCCCCGCCCACGACCGGGCCGAGCGCGGCGGCGAACGAGCTGGTGGTGGCCCACACCTTCACCGCACCCGCGCGCCGCTCGGGCGGCAGGGCGGTCAGCAGCAGGCCCAGACTGGCCGGGGTCAGCGCGGCGGCGCCGGCGGCCTGCAGCACCCGGAACGCGACCAGCCACCACAGCCCGGGCGCCATCGCGCAGCCCACGCTGGCGAGGGTGAACACGGTCAGCCCGACGAGGAAACCCGCCTTGCGGCCGTGCCGGTCCGCCAGCCGCCCGGCCGGGATCAGCAGCGCCGCGTAGACGATCGTGTAGGCGTTGAGCACCCAGCTCAGGTCCGCCAGCGAGGAGCCGGCGAAGCTCGCGCCGATGTCGGTGAACGCGACGTTGACCACGAAGACGTCCAGCATCGCCATGAACGCCGCCAGGCACAGCACGACCACGATCGCGGTGTCCCGCTGCCGTGTCCCGGTCACCAGTGTTGCTTCTGACATGAAGATCTCCGCTTCCCCAGGCTGACTACACCTTTGTGTAGCCAGCGGCTGACTATACATGGGTGTAGTCAGCGAGGGGTAGCATCGGTGCCATGCCCGCCGTGATGGAAGGTCCGCTCGCGGATCTCAGCTCGTGGAAGACCGACCACTGCTCGCTGGTCAAGGCCCTGGAGATCGTCGGCACGAAGTCGGCGCTGCTCATCCTGCGGGAGGCCTTCTACGGCACCACCCGGTTCACCGCCTTCGCCGAGCGGATCGGCATCACCGAGACGGCCGCGGCCCGGCAGCTGCGGAACCTCACCGAAGCCGGACTGCTCGACAAGCAGCCCTACCGCGACGCGGGCGGCCGCACCCGCGACGAGTACGTGCTCACCGAAATGGGCCGCGACCTGCTGCCGGTGGTGATCGGCCTGATGCAGTGGGCGGACAAGCACCTGCAGGACGGCGGGCCGCCGCTGCTGTACGTCGACCACGAAACCGGAGCCCCGGTGAAGGCCGGCCTCCACACCGACGACGGGCAGCCGGTCGAACTGGAGGAACTGGGGGTCCGCCTCAACCCGGCGTGGCGCCGGCCGCGCTCGGACAGCTGATCAACCACGCTGCCCGGTTGAGACCCCCGCCTGGCGGTGCCGGTAGCGACGTGGGCAACCGGGTCCGCCGGGTCGGCCAGTGCACGGCCGCCACGGTCAGGCCATGGGGCGGCGCCGCCGCCGGCGGCTCCTGCGGAGTGGTGGCGGGAGGGGCGCGGGGCGTGGCGCCGCTAACTGGAGGCGGCCGGGGTGGTGTCGGCGAGCAGGGTGCGCAACCGGGCAGGCAGGTTCACCCCGGGGTCGGCCAGTGCGCCGGCCGCCGCGATCAGGTCATGGGCGGTGCCGCTGCCGCCCGGCTCCCGCGGAGCGGTGTCGGGACCGGTGAGCAGCGGGGCGTAGCGCCGCTAGCCGGAAGCAGTCGGGGCGGTCTCGGCCAGCAGGGTGCGCAACCGGACAAGTAAATCCCCCTCGGGGTCGGCCAGTGCGGTCAGCACGCCCTCCCGCAGGGTGGACAGTCGCGCCGCGGTGGCATCGGCCGTGCGGATCGCCGTCGTGGCGGTGGTGCGTGCTTCGGTGGCTGCTGTTTCGGCTCGGGCGGCCGCCGTGGCCAGCTCGGCGGCGCGTTCGCGGGCGGCATTCAGCGCTGCCTCGTGCTGTTCGCGCAGCGCGGTGATCCGCTCGTCGTGCTCGGCCTGCCAGCGCTCGCGGTCCTCGCGGTGCTTCGCGCGCTCCTCGGACAGCGTCCGGTCGTGGCGGGCGCGGAGCTGTTCGATGTCCTCGTGGTGCTGCGTCGCCAGGTCGCGCAGATCGGTTTCGAGTTGCCGTGCCCGGGCGTGGGCCGCTTCGGCTTCGCTGGCCCGGGCGGCCGCCGCGGCGGTGAGTTCCTCGATGCGGGCCGCCGCGGTCTCGGCCGCCTGGCGGTGCTCGGTTTCGAGCTGGTCCAGCCGCTCCCGCAGCTGGCGGATCTCGCCCTCGGCGGTGAGCCGGTCAGCGATCGCGCGCTGGGCCTGACCCCGGTCGGCCGCGGCGCGCTCCTCGGCTTCCGCCGCGCGCTTGCCGGCGGCCTCCGCCCGGTCGGCTGCTTCCGCGGCCGCCGCCTCGGCCTCGACGGCGCGCTGCTCGGCGGCGTCCGCCCTGGCCTCGGCGTCGGCGCGCGCGGCTTCGGCTTCCGTGACCCGCTCCCGCGCCTCGGCGATCTCGGCGTCGAGCCGCCCGTCCAGCGCGGCGAGGGTCTGCTGCAACGGCGTGATCTCCGCCAGCGCCCGGCTCACGTCCCGGCCGACGGCGGCCACGTCCAGCCCCGGCATCGCCGGCCCGTAGGCGGCGTACGCGATCTGGTCGGCCTCGTCCAGCCGCGCGCACGTCACCTCCCGGCCGCGCTCGTCCACCGCCCACACCGTCGTGCAGTACTCCCCCGGCCGCCCACCCCGCGGCCCCGGCTGCTTCCGCGGGTGCCGGCGGCAGTACCGGCACAGCGCCGGATCGGACACGGTCTCCCGGCTTCCCGTGGCGTCCCTGCGAGGCGGTGGTGGGGGTGTTTCCTGCATAACCGCAGGTTATCAGTTCGAGTTTGATAACTCTAACCTAGGGTTAGGGTAACGAAACTACAAGGCAAGCACTACCGCGATAATCACGGTTATCGCGGAGGCCAGGCAGACAGAGGAAGGGGCATGAAAAGCCGCGATCGTCACTGTGACGAAACGACCCGGGCTCAGGAGTAGGCCGCAGACCGCGGCTCCGAAGCCTCCGACCGGTGGTCCGATACCTCGCGAGCATCAGGAGAACCTGAGGCAGAATCCAGGACGTGACCGGCGACGACACCATCGAACTGGCGCCGTTCGCGCCGCGGCCGCTGCCCGCCCGCGCGCCGGCTCCCGACGTGCTGCGGGCCTGGCTCGACGAGGCGGTCGCCGAACTGCCCGCGCTGCCCGGGAAGCTGACGGACCGGCACGGGCCGCGGGCGATCACCCACGCGTGGCTGCTGGCGATGAAGAGCCACCAGACCCGCCGTTCCTACTGGCGCGGTCTCGGGTTGTGGCTGTCCTACTGCGACTGGCACCGCGTCGACCCGCTGGCCGCCCGCCTCGCCGACGTGCGGGACTGGATCGCCCTGCTCGACCCCGGCAGCCCGGTCACCCACAACGCCCGACTGGCCGCCGTCAGCTCGTGGTACACCGAGCTGATCGACAACCGCGTCCACGACGACAACCCGGCGCGGCTGGTCCCCCGCCACAAGCGCGACCAGGAGTCCCAGACCCGAGCCCTCACCTACGAGGAACTCCTCGCCCTCCTCGGTCACGCCCGGGACCGCGCCGCGCAGCTCGGCACCGAAGCCGCGCTGCGCAACCTCGCCATCCTGGAGATCATGGCCACCACCGCGGTGCGGTCCGGCGCGATCCTGCACGCCCGCTGCGGCCCGGACGGCGACCTGGGTGTCGACCACGGCCACCGGATCCTGCGCTACGTCAACAAGGGCGGGCACCGCAAGACCGCCGACATCCTCGGCCGCGCCGACACCGCCCTCGGCGACTACCTGGCCGCCCGCGCCGCGCGCGAAGGCAAGCCGGTCGCCGAGCTGTCCGGCTGGCTGTTCGCCACCCGCACCGGCACACCCCTGACCTCCCGCGACCTCGGCAACCTCCTGCGGGAGACCGCGCGCGGCGCCGGTCTGGACCAACCTGACGACGTCGTCCCGCACTCGCTGCGGCACACCGTCCTGACCCTCGGCTACGAGAAGGGCGTCTCGGTCGAGGACCTGGCCGACCTCGCCGGCCACGAAAGCGTTGCCACCACACTGATCTACGTGCGCCGCAGCCGACGCCGCCAGACCACGCAGATGCTCGCCGACCTCACCGGCGGAACCACGACTGAGACATCGGAACCCGCCGAACAGCGCCACCTCCGGCTGGTGCGCGACGCGTGACTTGACACCGTGCCCGTGGCGTGACTGACTACCCCCCGTGCACAACTCAGTTCTGAGCGGGTTCTCCTACCTCGAATGTCCGCGCTGGCACGAGGACCGCATCTGGTTCGCCGACTTCTACACCCACCTCGTGCAGTCCAGCCTCGAGGACGGCAGCGATCTGCGGGTGGAGGCCGAGGTGCCCGGTCAGCCCTCCGGGCTCGGCTGGCTGCCCGACGGCCGGCTGCTGGTCGTCTCGATGCGCGACGCCCGCCTGCTGCGCCGCGAGCCCGACGGCACCCTGGTCACCCACGCCGACCTGTCGGCCCACGTGACCGGGCACCCCAACGACATGGTCGTCGACGCCCAGGGGCGCGCCTACGTCGGCAACTTCGGGTTCGACCTGATGAACGGCGCCCCGGTGGCGCCGGCGAACCTGCTGCGCGTCGACCCGGACGGCAGCGTCACCGTCGTCGCCGAGGACCTGTGGTTCCCCAACGGCAGCGTCATCACCGACGACGGCGTGCTGCTGGTCGACGAGACCTTCGGCAACCGGGTGACCGCCTTCGACATCGCCGCCGACGGGTCGCTGACCAACCGCCGCGTGTGGGCCAAGTTCGGCGAGCCGCTCACCGAGCGCGAGTTCGAGAAAGCGCTTCCCCAGCTCGCCGTCGCGCCGGACGGCTGCTGCCTCGACGCCGAAGGCGCCCTGTGGGTGGCCGACGGCATCGGCGGCAGGCTGCTGCGCGTCCGCGAGGGCGGCGAGATCGCCGACGAGATCCGGCCGGGCACCGGGGTGTTCGCCTGCATGCTGGGCGGCGCCGACGGCCGCACGCTGTTCGCGTGCGCGGCACCGGACTTCAACGAGCACGCCCGCAAGGACGCGCGGGAAGCGAGCCTGCTCGCCTTCCGCGTCGAGGTCCCGCACGCCGGGCGCCCCTGAGGGCGTCGTGGTCCGGCGTCCGCACGGGGATCGCGGGCGCCGGACCGATCCTCCGTGGCCGCCGTCCGGCCCCGGCCGGGGACTGGGGCGTGTTTCGGAAGTGGCCTGCGCGGCGGTGCGGGTAGCGGCCCCGCCCGCCGGCCCGACCACCAGGTCGGCGCTACCGCGCCAGAAACTCCCACCCGGCATCTACCGCCAACCTCGACGGACGCGCTCCGCGCGGCTCTGCCCGTTCAAACCCGCGGCGGAGGCCCACTGTAAGCGGCTCCGCCGCTGCGGAAACAGCGCCTAACCCCAGACGGCCCTGACCTCCGCGGCCACCCGCGCCGCCTGGTCGTACCCGGCGCGCGCGGCCGCGTCGCGGACCGACGGGTCCAGCAGGTTCGGCCCGATCGCCTCGGCCGCCGGCGCGTCCGGGGCGAGCACCAGCACCGCCGCGCCGTCCCGCCGCAGCGCCGCCACCTGCTCGTCCAGGTCGGTGTTGCCGGGCACCTCGGTCACCCGCAGCACCAGCACCCGGTCGCAGCCGGCGGCGAGGTCGGCGTTCTCCATCGACCGCACCCCGCCGTCGATGTAGCGGCGGCCGCCGATCGTGACCGGCGGCCAGGTGCCCGGCACCGCGCAGCTGGCCGCGACCGCGTCCACCAGCGACACCCCGGACTCCGCGGTGAACACCCGGTCGTCGCCGGTCGCCGCGTCCACCGCCACGATCTGCAGGGCCGCCGCGGGCCAGTCGTGGACCGGCAGCCGCGCCTCGATCACCTTCAGCCGGTCGGCCTCCGGCACGGTCCGCGCCGCCAGGGCCAGGTCACCGATCCGCCGCCGCGCGTCCTTCGCGTCGGTCGCGCCGCTCACCGCCGCGCCGAACATCTCCGCGATCGTCTCGGCGTCGACGTCGGCCGGGATCTCCGGCGACTGCAGCGCCGGATCCACCTGCCGCCGGAACAGCTCGGCCAGCGCGGTGCCGCTGGTGATCTGCGCCGCCACCGTCGATCCGGCGGAGGTGCCGACGAACCGGTCCGCGCCGAGAACGTCCACTCCGGACTCCGACAAACCGTGCAACAGACCGGTTTGCCACGCGATTCCGGCCACACCGCCACCACCGAGCACGAGCGCACGCGTCATGCGCCGATCCTAGGCCCCCGCGTGGCTCCGGCGAGAGCGCCGTTGACGAGGAGCAGCCAGGTCCCGCACACGCAGCGGCGGTAGTCGACGCGCCCTGCCGACACCGGGTGGCTCGACCCGGCGCGGAGCAGTTCGGACAGCGGCCACTGGCAGCGGGGGCAACGTTCGTCGGTCATGACCCCAGCGTGCTGTAATGGGTCAGTGCACTTCAACCCTTACGGCGGACCGGCCGCGCAGGTCGCGGCCGGCCTGGTCAACATGCCGGACGCCGCCGCGCCCGAGCTGCTGCGGATGATGCGCGAGGCGGGCATGTCGCTGACCCGGCTCACCGAAGCCGAAGCGGCCCAGGCGCGGGCGTGGGGCCGCCGGATCCGCGCGGTGTTCGCCGAACCCGATGCCGACCGGCGGATCGACCTGGTCAACGAGCTGCTGGCGGAAACCGCGTGCCGTCCGTTCGTCTCCCGCCACGACGGCTTGCCCGCGCACCTGCACTACGCCGGCGAGGACGACACCCTGACCCGCCGGATCCGGGCCTTCACCGCGGGCGGGCTGGCCCACCTGCTGTGCGAGGACCCTGGGCGGATCGGCGCCTGCGCCCGCGAGGGCTGCGACTTCGTCTTCGTCGACACCTCCCGCAACGGCCGCCGCCGGTTCTGCTCCACCCGCTGCGCGACCCGCGTCCACGTCGCCGAACACCGGGCCCGAGCCATGTAGGTGCCGCCCGTCACACCGCGCCATGTCACGAACGGGCCGGCACCTCCCATCTCGTGGTCGTCAACAGCCGACGAGGAGGCGACAACGATGACCACCCACAAGGTTCTGGTGCTGGGCGCGGGGTACGCGGGGACGGCCGCGGCGATCCAGCTCGCGGCACGCACGAAGGGCCGCGACGACGTCGAAGTGACCCTGGTGAACGCGCACGAGATGTTCACCGAGCGGCTGCGGCTGCACCTGACCGCCACCGGGCAACAGGTCGCGGAGCTGAGCATCCCGGAACTGCTGGACGGCACGGGCGCGCGGTTCGTGCGCGGCTGGGTCACCGCGCTCGACCCGGGCACCAGGACCGTGCGCGTCGACGACGACCGGGTGCTGCGCTACGACACGCTGGTGTACGCCCTCGGCGGCGTGGCCGACACCGTCACCGTGCCGGGCGTCGAGGAGCACGCGCACACCCTGAACAGCCCGGAGGACGCCGAAGTGCTGGCCGGCCTGCTGGCGCGCCTGGAGCAGGGCACGGTCGTGGTCGCGGGCAACGGGCTCACCGGCGTCGAATCGGCCGCCGAGATCGCCGAGCAGCACCCGCGGCTGCGGGTCGTCCTGCTGGGGCGGGGCGAGCCGGGCGCGACGATGAACCGCAAGGCCCGGGCCCACCTCCACGCCGCACTCGAGCGGCTGGGCGTCGAGGTGCGCACCGGCGTGGAGGCGACCAAAGTGCTCCCGGACGCCGTCGAACTGGCCGGCGGCGAGACGATTCCCGCCGACGCCGTCCTGTGGACCAGCGGCACCCGCGCCGCGCCGCTCGCGGCCGCCGCCGGGCTGGGCGTCGACGACCGCGGCCGTGTGATCACCGACGCGACCCTGCGCTCGGTCTCGCACCCGGACGTGCACGCGGTCGGCGACGCGGCCGCGATCAGCCAGGGCTACGGCGTCCTGCACGGCACCTGCCAGAGCGGGATGCCGACCGGCGTTCACGCCGCGGTCTCGATCCTGCGCGCCCTGGCTGGCAAGGAACCGAAACCGTTCCGCTTCGGCTACTACCACACCCCGGTCAGCCTCGGCCGCCACGACGCCGTCGTGCAGTTCACCCACCCCGACGACAGCCCGCGGCGGATCTGCCTCACCGGCAGGCTCGCGGCCCGGTACAAAGAAACCGTGACCGCCTCGCCCTGGCCGACCTACCTGCGCATGAAGAAGATGCCCGCTTCGGGCGCGTTCTGGCCCCGCGGCGGCCGCTTCACCCGGGGCGCCCGATGACCGAGGCGTTCCACCAGCACCGCAACCTGCTGTTCGCGGTGGCCTACCGGGTCCTCGGCAGCGCCGCCGACGCCGAGGACGTCGTGCAGGACGCGTGGATCAAATGGTCCGCCGCGGACCGCTCCCAGGTCGCCGACCCGAAGGCCTACCTGGCGCGGATCGTGTCCAACCTGGCGCTGGAACGGCTGCGGTCGGCCCGGCACCAGCGGGAGACCTACGTCGGGCCGTGGCTGCCGGAGCCGATCCTCACCACCGCCGACAGCGCGGACGCGGTCACCGGCGCGGATTCGGTGTCCACGGCGATGCTGGTGGTGCTGGAGACGCTGAGCCCGCTGGAACGCGCGGTGTTCGTCCTCAAGGACGTGTTCGGGTTCAGCCACGCCGAGATCGCCGAGGCGGTGGAGCGGTCGGAACCGGCGGTGCGGCAGGCCGCGCACCGGGCGCGCGAGCACGTGCGGGCCCGCCGCCCGCGGTTCCCGGCCGACCGCGCGAAGCAGCGCGCGGTCACCGAGCGGTTCCTCGCCGCCGCGACCGGCGGTGACGTCAACACCCTGATGGAACTGCTGTCCCCGGACGTCACGCTGTGGACCGACGGCGGCGGCAAGGTCCGCCAGGCCCTGCGCCCGGTGACCGGCGCGGAGACGGTGGCGGGCTGGTTCGCCGCCATCGGCACCGTCACCTACCAGGGTGTCGCGCCCGCGGACGTGGTCACGGAACTGACCGAGATCAACGGCGGCCCCGGGCTCGTCTTCCGCGGCCCGGACCGCGTGCTGGCCACGGTCACCTTCGACTTCGACGCCGAAGGCCGCATCACCACACTGCACAACGTGGCCAACCCGGACAAACTCGGCGCGGTCGCGGCCGGCACGGTGCACGGTCTCGGGCCGTCCGGGACGGTCGCCTAAAGTGCTGAGCATGTACAAGCGTTTCGTGGCCCTCGGCGACTCCTTCACCGAGGGCGTCGGCGACGAAGACCCCGCGCGCCCGAACGGCGTGCGGGGCTGGGCCGACCGGGTGGCCGAGCAGCTGGCGGCCGCCGACCCCGGGTTCCGCTACGCCAACCTCGCGATCCGCGGACGGCTGCTCGACCAGGTGCTCGCCGAGCAGCTCGAACCGGCACTGGCGCTGCAACCCGACCTGGTGTCCATCTACGCGGGCGGCAACGACCTGCTGCGCCCCAAGGCCGACATCGACGCCCTCGCCGCGCGGTTCGAGAACGCCGTCGAGCGGCTCGCCAAGACCGGCGCCACCGTGCTGCTGTTCACCGGGGTGGACGGCGCCGAGGACCCGGTGTTCCGGAAGCTGCGCGGACGCACCGCGATCTACAACGAGCACACCCGCGTGATCGCCGCCCGGCACGGCGCGCACGTGGTGGACATGTGGGGCATGCGGCAGCTGCGCGACCGGCGCCTGTGGTCGGCCGACCGGCTGCACCTCAACGCGCTGGGCCACACCGAGGTCGCGATCGCCGTGCTCGACGTGCTCGGCCGGCCGCACGACCTCTCCCCCGCCGCGCTCGGGCCGCGGGAGCTGGTGGACCGGCGGCGGCAGCGCGCGGAGAACCTGCAGTGGGGACGGGAACACGTGCTGCCCTGGATCGGCCGCCGCCTGCGTGGCGAGTCCTCCGGCGACACCCTGTCCGCGAAACGACCGGTGCTGCTGCCGCTCGAGTGATCAGCGGGGACGCAACCCGTCGAAGACGATCCCCAGCGTGCGGGCGCGCAGCCCGGCGTCGTCGCCGACGTGCTCGGCCGCGCGGGAGGCGCCGACCATCAACGCGATCAGCTCGGCGACCCCCACGTCCTCGCGCACCGCGCCCGCCTGCTGCGCCCGCGACAGCAACGCGCCCAGCGCATCCCGCACCTTCGCACCGACCTCCGCGGCGAGCCGGGGCACCTCGGCCCCGGCCGCGGCCAGCGCGTCGGCGTAGGCGTTCTTCGCCGCGGACACCTCCGCCCAGCGCGCGAGGAATCCGAAGAAAGCGCTCTCCGGATCGGCCGCGGCGGCGAAGGACTGCGCCTCCTCCGCGAACCGGCGCATCCGGTCGGCCAGCACCGCCTCCAGCAGCGCCTCCTTGGTCGGGAAGTGCCGGAACACGGTCCCGATGCCCACGCCCGCCTCCCGCGCGACCTCCTCGGTCGGCGCGCCGGTGCCCCTCGCGGCGAACACCGTCTCGGCGGCGGCCAGCACGCGCGCCCGGTTGCGGCGGGCGTCGGCGCGCAGCGGCCTCGGTTCCGTCATGCGGCGCATCGTAGAGCTTCGTGAGGTACCGCCGGAACGCGGCGAACGGTGGTGATTCCCGGTCTGCCTCTGGACATCGTCACTCCGGTGAGGGATCGTCTTCGGGAAGTGAAGCCGATCACAGGAGGCTCGGCGACATGGTCCTCGGACGCGACGAAGCGGACACCGTTCTCCAGGCACAGACCAGCCAGAAGACCACCCAGGTGCGGCGCGCGGCCTTCGCCAGCGCCATCGGCACGACCATCGAGTGGTACGACTTCTTCCTCTACAACACGGCCGCGGCGCTGATCTTCCCGCAGCTGTTCTTCCCCGCCTCCTCCAGCTACGCGGGGGCGATGCAGTCCTTCGCCACCTACGCCGTCGGCTTCGCCGCACGGCCGATCGGCGCGGCGATCTTCGGCTACTGGGGCGACCGGATCGGCCGCAAGACCACGCTCGTGGTCACGCTGCTGATGATGGGCATCGCCTCGGGCGTGGTCGGGGTGCTGCCCGGCGCGGCCACCATCGGGATCGCCGCGCCGCTGATCCTGGTGACGCTGCGGCTGATCCAGGGCATCGCGATCGGCGGCGAGTGGAGCGGCTCGGTGCTGCTCGCCATGGAGTGGGGCGATCAGCGCAAGCGCGGGCTGCTCGGCAGCTTCGCGCAGGTCGGTGTGCCGGTCGGGCTCGTGCTCGGCACCGGCGGCATGACCCTGCTGTCCGCGGTGCTGCCGGAGGAGGCGTTCGACTCGTGGGGCTGGCGGCTGCCGTTCCTGGCCAGCCTGCTGCTCGTCGCCGTCGGACTGGTGATCCGGCTACGCATCCTGGAGACCCCGATGTTCGCCAAGGTCGTGGCGCAGAAGCGGACTTCGCGCAGCCCGGTGGCCGACGCGGTGAAGCACCACTGGCGGGAGATCCTGCTCTCGGCCGGGTTGCGGTTCAGCGAGCAGATGCCGTTCTACCTCTACACCAGCTACGTGCTGGTGTACGTGGTCGCCGAGCACGGTTACTCGAAGACGTTCGTGCTCAACGCCGTCCTGCTCGGCGCGGCGGTGGAGCTGGCGCTGATCCTGTGGTTCTCGCAGCTGTCCGACCGGATCGGCCGCAAACGGGTGTACCTGACCGGGGCGGTGCTGACCGGGCTGCTGGCGTTCCCGTACTTCGCGGTGCTGAAGAACGGCGGCGAGGTGCTGATCTTCGTCGCGGTCGTGGTGTCGATGATCCCGCACGCCATGCAGTACGGGCCGCAGGCCGCGTTGATCGGCGAGAGCTTCCCGACGCACCTGCGCTACGGCGGCGCCGGGCTCGGCTACCAGCTGGCGTCGGTGTTCGCGGGCGGCCCGGCGCCGCTGCTGGCGACCTGGCTGCTGCACACCACCGGTACGCCGTACTCGATCTCGGCCTACGTGGTGCTCTCGGCGGTGGTCACGATCGTCTGCGTGGCGCTGCTGAAGGACCGCTCGCGAGCCGACATCACCGACGACGCGGTCTACCGGCGCTGACCCACTGGTACCAGCCGAGCGCGGCGAGCACGGCGAGGGCGATCCCGTAGGGCAGCCAGTTCGACCGGGCGCCCAGCGCCCCGGCCAGTCCGGGCACGAGGATCGCCAGTGCCACCACGGTGGCCAGCACCGACCCCCACAACAGGCGCCGCCGTTGCGCGGCGGGCGCGGGCTCTTCACTCACGACTCCAGGATGACACCCGGCCCACCGGCCGGAGACCACGCCCCGCCAAGCGTGGCACCCGGTCCGCGGGCAAAAGAAAAGGGGCCGCACCGGATTCCGGTGCGGCCCCGGAGTGGGACTACTGCTGCGGCGGCGCGGGTGGCGGCTGCTGCGGCGGGTACTGCGGCCGCGGCGGGTTGCCGTAGTGCTGGCCCGGGCTGCGCGTCGGCAGCTGGCCCTGCTGTCCGCCCGCCGTGGGGAACTGCGGTTGCGGCGTGGTCGGCGGCGAGATCGGCTCCGGCGCCACCGGGGGCTCCATGGCGGGCGCCTCCTCGGTCACCGGGTTGCCGCGCAGCGCGCTGGTCGCCTGCGGGGCCGGCGGCTGCGGCTGGTGCGACAGCGGGCCGGGCACCTCCTGCCGCGCCACCGCCTCGGCCTCGCGCACCGCCTCGGCGATCCGCGGGTCGGTGGAGGTGTCGAACCAGCTGGCGACCTCTTCGTCGTCCAGTGTGGGCGGCTCGGCCCCGTCGGTTTCGGCCGGCTCGTACCGGAACACGCCGTCGGCGTCCTGCTTGGCGAACGCGCGGGCGAACTGCTGCAGCGCGTTGCCGTAGTCGCTGGGCACCAGCCACACCTTGTTCGCGTCGCCCTGCGCCATCTGCGGCAGCGTCTGCAGGTACTGGTAGGCCAGCACCTCCGGCGTCGGCTTGCCCGCCTTCACCGCGGCGAACACCTTCTCGATCGCCTTGGCCTGGCCCTGCGCCTGCAGGTAGCGGGCCGCGCGCTCACCCTGCGCCCGCAGGATCCGCGACTGCCGCTCCGCCTCGGCCGCCATGATGGTGGCCTGCTTGGCGCCCTCCGCGGCGAGGATCTGCGACTGCTTCTGCCCCTCCGCCGTCTTGATCTGCGCTTCCCGCTGACCTTCGGCGTTGAGGATCATCGCGCGCTTCTCCCGGTCGGCGCGCATCTGCTTCTCCATCGAGTCCTGGATGGACGGCGGCGGGTCGATCGCCTTGAGCTCGACCCGCGCCACGCGGATGCCCCACCGGCCGGTGGCGTCGTCGAGCACGCCGCGCAGCTGGTTGTTGATCTGGTCGCGGGAGGTCAGCGCCTGCTCCAGCGTCATGCCGCCGACCACGTTGCGCAGCGTCGTGGTGGTCAGCTGCTCGACACCGACGATGTAGTTGGAGATCTCGTACACCGCGGCGCGCGCGTCGGTCACCTGGAAGTAGACGACCGTGTCGATGGACACCGTCAGGTTGTCCTCGGTGATCACCGGCTGCGGCGGGAACGACACGACCTGCTCGCGCAGGTCGATGCGGGCCCGCACCTTGTCCAGGAACGGCACCAGGAAGTTCAGGCCGGGCGAGGCGACCGACTTGAATCTGCCCAGCCGCTCGATCACCGCGGCCTGGGCCTGCGGGACCACCATGATCGCCTTCGCGATCGTCACGATCACGAACAGGGCGATGACCGCGACAACAATGATCGCTGCGGTTCCCAAGATCGCTCTCCCGATATGCAGGTTGTGGTTACGGCTCGGGCGCCACCACGGCCGTGGCGCCCGCTATCTCTACCACGGTCACGGTCGTGCCGGGTTCGATTCGCTGACCGTCGGCGATGGACCGTGCGGACCACACGTCGCCGGCCAGCTTGACACGCCCGGAGTGGCCGTCCACAACGGACACGACCACGGCCCTGGCGCCGATCAGGGCCTCGGTGTTGGTGCGGTGACCCGTCCCGGTGAGGAACCGGCGCTTGAGCGCGGGCCGGGCCAGGAAGATCAGCGCGCCGGACGCGATCGCGAACACGACCGCGTCGACGACGATGTTGCCGGTGATCAGCGCCGCGCCGGCCCCGAACAACGCGCCGAGGCCGAGCATCAGCAGGAAGAAGTCGCCGGACAGCACTTCGGCGGCCATCAGGACGATGGCGACGATCAGCCAGACGAGCGCCGGTGTCATGCGCCCATCGTGGCAGAAGGTGACCGCTCGCGACCAGCGGACAACCCGAAGTGATCTCCGCGTGACCTGCCGGATTCAGCCTTCCGGGTCGGTCACGAAGTCGATCAGCCGCTCGACGGCGCCGATCAGGGGCGTCTCCAGGTCGCGGAAGCTGCTCACCGCGGCCAGCACCCGCTGCCAGCCCTCGTAGGTCTCGCCCCAGTCCAGCGCCGCGCACACGCCCTCCTTCCACGGCGTGCCGCGCGGCACCACCGGCCATTCCCGGATGCCGACCGCGGACGGTTTCACCGCCTGCCACACGTCGACGTAGGGGTGGCCGGTGACCAGCACGTGCTCGTCGCGGATCGCGTCCACCAAGCGGGATTCCTTGCTGCCCGGCACCAGGTGGTCGACCAGGACGCCCAGCCGCCTGCCGGGGCCGGTGCCGAACTCCTCGATCGCCTCGGCGAGCACGTCCACACCGTCCAGCGGCTCCACGACGACGCCCTCGACGCGCAGGTCGTGCCCCCACACGCGTTCCACCAGTTCGGCGTCGTGCTTGCCCTCGACCCAGATGCGGGAGTCGCGCGCGGTGCGGGCCCGCAGCCCCTGCACCTTCACCGACCCGGACGCCGAACGCGCCGAAGCCGGTGACGGCGGGGCGGCCTTCGGCCGCACCAGCGTCACCGGCTTGCCTTCGAGCAGGAACCCGGCGGGCTCCAGCGGGAAGACGCGGTGGCGGCCGTGGCGGTCCTCCAGCACGACGTTGCCGTGCTCGAACCGGACCACCGCGCCGCAGAAACCGCTTCCCGGTTCCTCGACCACCAGCCCGCGCTCCGCCACGACCTCGGGGATCTTGCGTCTGCGCGGGCCGGCGAGGATGTCGTCATAGCTGTGGGAGCGCACGATCCGGGACGGTAGCGCCGGGTTCACCCGTTCGTCGCGCCGCCACGCCGGGGCGCGGCATCACCGCGGCCACGGCCAGCGCGGCGGCCACGAGACCGGTGCCCACCCAGAAGGCGAGGTGGTAGCCGGAGGTGAGCGCCTCCTCGGTCCGCACCGCGGTCAGCGACTCGGTGCGGGTCGCGGCGAGCACCGCCAGCACCGACAGCCCCAGCGCGCCCGCCACCTGCTGGGTGGTGTTGAACAGCCCGGAAGCCAGACCGGTGTCCTCGGCGGCGGCGTCCCGCATGCCCAGTCCCATCAGGGCGGGCATGGCCAGGCCGAACCCGAGGCCCATCGCCACCGTCGGCCCGAGCACGTCGGTCGCGTAGCCGCCGTCGGCGGGCACCCGGGCCAGCCAGGCCAGCCCGCCGCCGATCACCAGCAGCCCGGCCAGCAGCACCTTGTAGTCGCCGAAGCGGGTGGACAGCCGCGGCGAGAAGACCAGCGACACGACCGCGATCGTCGCGGCGATCGGCACCATCGCCAGCCCGGTCGCCTGGGCGCTGAGCCCCAGCACCTGCCGCAGGTAGAGCACGACGAGGAACTGGAACCCGAACATCGCCGACACCAGCAGAGCCATCGTCAGGTTCGCCCCGGTCAGGCCACGCGAGGCGAAGATCCGCGGCGGCAGCAGCGGGTCGCGGGTCCGGGCCTGGCGCACGCCGAACGCGGCCAGCAGCACCAGCGACACCGCGCCGAAGCCGATCGTGTGGGCCGACGCCCAGCCGTGGGACTCGACCTCGACGATGGTGTAGACGCCGAGCATCAGCGCGGCGGTCACCAGCACCGCGCCCAGCCAGTCGGCCCCGGCACGCAGCCCGAGGCCGCGGTCGTTCTCCAGCACCCGCAGCGCGACCGCGCCGGCGACCAGGCCGATCGGCAGGTTGATCAGGAAGATCCAGTGCCAGCTCAGCGCCTGGGTCAGCACGCCACCGGCGATGCTGCCGATCGAACCGCCCGCGGCCTGCACGAAGCTGAACGTGCCCAGCGCCTTCGCGCGTTCGGCCGGCTCCGGGAACAGCCGGACGACCATGCCGAGCGCGACCGCGGTCGACGCGGCGCCACCGGCGCCCTGCAGGAACCGCGCGGCCATCAGGGTTTCCGGGTTCCAGGCGAACCCGGCGAGCAGCGACGCCAGCGTGAACATGGCCATCCCGGCGAGGAAGACGCGGCGGCGGCCGGCCAGGTCACCGAGGCGCCCGGCGAGCAGCAGCAGCCCGCCGAAGGGGATCAGGTAGGCGTTGACGACCCAGGACAGGTTCGACGGCGTGAAGCCGAGGTCGTCGCGGATCGCGGGCAGGGCGACGTTCACGATCGTCTGGTCGAGCACGATCATGAGCGTCTGCGCGGACAGCACGGCGAGCGCGAGCCACCGCGAGCGGGCTGCCGGCTGATCGAGGGACATGGCCTTGACCTCCAAAGGGGCACGATTTGTAACTGGGGCAATGATGTGAGCCCATAGCCGTGCCGGGAAGAAGGCAGTTCCCTGTGCCAGAGGCACATCGATGTACCACTCCTGGTCCCGCGAGTGGTCCTGTGAGGCAGGTCACGATCCGCTTGGGGAACGGGTGGTAACTGAGGGGCGGACGTGGAACCATCCAGGTATGGCTGCTGACACCGCTTCCCCGGTCACCGAGGCTTGCCCCATCGTCGAGGTGCTCGACCACGTCGCCGGCAAGTGGGCGATCGGCATCCTGGTCACCGCCGCGCACGGCCCGGTCCGCTTCACCGAGCTGGAGCGCGAGGTGGAGGGCATCAGCCGGCGCATGCTGACGCTGACGCTGCGCAAACTGGAGCGCGACGGCCTGCTGGTGCGGACCGTGTACCCGACGGTGCCGCCGCGGGTGGAGTACACGCTCACCGACATGGCGCGCGAGCTGCACCAGACGCTGGTCGGGCTGACCTCGTGGGCGGAGAAGTACCGGGGCGAGATCGCCGCGGCCCGCCGCGCCTACGACGAGCAGCAGACCCCGGCGCCCGTCTAGGGGTAAGACCGCCGACCGCGAGCCTCCTCGCATCGGCCACGGCAGCCTTGGATGGTGATCTTCCTGGGCTGGGGGCTCGTACACTGCCGAAATGGAGGACCGCGCGGCCACCGGGATCCGCGCACGTCCGGCGCCCGCCCTGCGCGAGTACGTCGACTCTTATGTCGGCTTCGACCTCCGCGGGCTCCCGACGGGCGTGCACTGCGGCCCGCCCGGTCGCGCGCTCACTGCGGTGATCAGCCTGTCAGATCCCTTGGAGGTGGCGGCGGGCGTTGACGACGGGTCGCCGGTCACCCGATTCGACAGCGTGGCCAGTGGTCTGATGTGCCGCTCCGTCGCGATTCACCACGACGGACGTCAGCAAGGCGTTCAGGTGTCGCTGACCCCGCTCGGGGCCAGGGCCGTCTACGGCATGCCCGCCGCCGAGCTCGCCCACCGGCTGGTCCCCCTTGACGAGCTTCTCGG
Organism: Amycolatopsis sp. ATCC 39116; assembly: GCF_000231075.2. Lineage (NCBI taxonomy): Bacteria > Bacillati > Actinomycetota > Actinomycetes > Pseudonocardiales > Pseudonocardiaceae > Amycolatopsis > Amycolatopsis sp. ATCC 39116. The sequence goes on from NZ_AFWY03000008.1 coordinate 100,397, forward strand.
AGCGCTTGGGGTCGAGCTGGTCGACCGGCTCCGGTCGGCGACCACATGGGCGGCGCGGTTCACCGCGCTGGACGATTTGCTCCTCCGGGCCGTCGGCCGTGGCGCCTGCGGCGACCAGGTGCGCTGGGCGCGCCCCGAGGTGGCCGAGGCGTGGCGCCGCCTCGTCGCCGCGCGGGGTTGCGTCCAGGTCGGGGCGGTCGCGGCGGAACTCGGCTGGAGCCGGCGGTACCTCAGCGAGCGGTTTCGCGGAGAGGTGGGCCTGTCGCCGAAGACCTTCGCCCGGGTCCTGCGCTTCGAGCACGCGCACGAACTGGCGGCGGAGCAGAACCCGCTCTCCTGGGCCGAGGTGGCAACCGTCTCGGGCTTCGCCGACCAGGCCCACCTCGTTCGGGACTGGCGCGAGTTCACGGGCCGATCGCCGACGGCCTGGCGCCGCAGCGAAGTCCTCCTCGGAGCCGGGTAGCCCCAGCCCACCGGCTTCTGTTCTCTTTTCTTCAAGACTGCCCGAAAGCTGTCGTGGACGATCGTCGGCATGAGACTCGTCAACCCGGAACGCAAGGCCGTGGACCAGGTCCACGGAGGCGTCGGCACGCCCAGCCCGGCGGAAGCGCCGTGACGACTCGGATCGCCTGCCTCGGCGACAGCCTCACCCGCGCGCAGTTCAGCGTCGACTACCTGGATCTTCTCGGACGACGTCACGCTCCCGGTGACGTGCGGCTCGCCCGTTTCGGCGTCAACGGCGACTTCGCCCACAACCTCCTGCAGCGCCTCGATGCCGTCGTCAGGAACCCACCCGATGTGATCACCGTGCTGATCGGGACCAACGACGCCCGGGCGAGCCTTCCCGGCTACCCCGTCGAGCAGGCCATGAAGCGCAAACGGCTCCCCGATCGCCCGTCGGCGGGCTGGTTCCGACAGTGCCTGGGAGCCGTCGTCGCACGGCTGCGGGCGGAGACCGACGCGACGATCGGTCTGCTGTCGCTACCGGTACTCGGCCAGCAACTCGACGGAGCAGCGGCACAGGCGTCCCAGACGTACACCCGGATGATCGCCGAGGTCGCCGCCACCAACGAGGTGGCCTACCTTCCGCTCCACGAACGCCAGGTCGAGGAACTGCGCCAAGCGGACCCGCCGCCGATTCCGTACCGGGAGGTGACGCCCGCGGCGGCTGTCGGCGTCCTCGTCCAGCGCGCGGTGCTGCGCCGCAGCCTCGACGCGATCTCGCGGCGGCGACGTCTCGTGCTCACGACCGACCACATCCACCAGAACAGCCGCGGCGCCGCCCTCATCGCCGAGGTCATCGACGCCGGTCTGCTGACGGCGAGCGCATAGGCGGTTCCGTCACGCGCCGTCTAGATCACCCGGACGGCGGCTTCCGCGGCGATGCGGAACTCGATCACCGACGGCAGTTCCGCCAGGTCCAGCGCCTGCTTCAGCCGGGCCACGCCGTCGTCGGCGATGTGCTCCCGCAGCGCGCTCAGGTCCGTGCCCGGTTCGGCGGTCACCGTCACCAGCAGCGTCGGCCGGTCCTGCGGGCCGGACAGCGTCGCGTCCGCCGAGCGCACCTGCGGGTAGGCCGCGATCTCCGACTCGAACGGCGCGACGGCCGCGTCCGCGGACAGTTTCGTCACCCCGTGCGCGGGATCGTCTTCCAGCCGCCAGGTTCGCGTCTTCGGCCGTCGCATCGCCTGCGCGGCCAGCCACCGCAGGAACAGCAGGCCCAGCACGACGGCCGCCACCACGGTCACGTACAGCACCCAGGTCGGCGGCCGGTCGTCGCCGGGCACCAGGGGCTGGGAGCGGTCGAGCAGGCGCAGCCAGCCGAGTGAGGTGGCCAGCGCGAACCCGCCCGCGCCGAGCAGGGCGAGCCCGATCACCGCGAGCAGCGTCCGGTTGAGCCGGGCGGGACGGTTCAGGCTGGTCATGGCGTGCTCCTCACGTGCACCTTCACCCGCGGCCGCCGCGCGGGGCCGATCCGGTCCAGCTGGTCTTCGACCGCCTGCCGCACCTGGCCCGCCACGTCGTCGCCGGCCAGCCGGCTGCCGCGCACCCTCGCGGTCACACTGCGCCGCCGCAGCCGCACCTTCGCCGACTCCACCCCGTCGGCGGACTCGGCCGCCGACCGCAGGCTGCCGGTGATGCTGCGACGGCTCGCCCCGGCCTTGACCGGCGCACTGCTTCCCCCCGACAGGGGCAGTACGAGCGCGCGGCCGGGCAGCACCGCCGCCAGCAACACCACCAGGCCCAGCGCGGCGAGCACCCCGCCGCCGATCGCCACGGGAAGCGCTTCCCAACGCGTGGCGTGCAGCCGGGCCGCGACGGCGTCGTAGTCCAGCACCGGCCGCTCGCCCAGCAGGAGCTGCACCGCGCTGGTCGCCACCAGCGCGCACGCGATCACCCCGGCCAGCGCCACCACCGAGGCCAGCAGGCTGCGCCGGGACCGGCGGATCATGACAGGCTCCTCTCCCGCGACCGGTCGCTGTGCAGCGCGGTCACCGTGATGTCCACCCGCTCCACGACCAGCCCGGTCAGCTCGCCGACCTCCCGGACCAGCCGTTCCCGCGCCGCCCGCGTGGTGCGGGCGACCGGCGCCGGGTAGCCGACCGACAGCTCCACGGCGAGGCTGACCCGGCCGTCCCGCACGCGGGCGGTGACGTTGGCGGGCTGCTCCGGATCACCGCTGCCCACGGCGACGCCGAGCACCCGGCGGGCCGCGCCGCCGACCCCGTCCAGCCCGGTGATCACCTGTTCCGCGATGCGCTGCACCGCCCGGTCGGCCACGACCGTGGTGCCGCGCCGCTCCGGCGCTTCGACGGTCACCGGCTCACCTCCGCTCGCGGTCGGTGAACTGGGACAGGTCGAGCTTGCCGTCGAGCACCCGGCCGACCAGCAGGCCCAGCGCGCCCAGCACGGCGACGATCAGGAACGCGCCGAACCCGCCGAACGCGGCGGCCAGGCCGAGGACGAGCCCGGTCAGCAGACCGGCGATCGTGGCGCTCACGTCACTGCACCCGCGCGGGCGCGCCGCCCTGCGGCTCGTCGTCGCCGGGCAGGTGCACGTCGTTGACGGTGATGTTGACCTCGACGACCTCCAGCCCGGTCATCTGCTCGATCGCGCCGATCGCGTTGGCCCGCACCGCCTGCGCCAGGTCGGCGATGGACACCCCGTACTCGACCACGATCTGCAGGTCCACCGCGGCCTGCTTCTCCCCGACCTCCACCGACACGCCCTGGCCGACGCTGCCGCTGGCGCCCGGGATCCGCTCGCGCAGCGCGTTGAACGCACGTGCCGCGCCGCCGCCCAGGTCGTACACGCCCGGGATCTCCCGCGCCGCCAGCCCGGCGATCTTCTGCACCACCGTGCTCGCGATCGTGGTGGTGCCCTGGCTGGTCACCAGCGAGCTCGTCGCCGGCTTGCTCACCGCGGTGGCCTTCTCCTCGGTTCCGGTGCTCATCTTCTCTCCCCTTTCCGGTTGGTGTTCCCACTTCTTCGACACCGCAGGCGCGCGAACCTCACGCGCCGAACGCGGATCCGTCCACATCGGTCACCACGAGCCGGATGACCGCCTCCGTGTAAGCGCTTCCCACCAGCGCCTTCGCGACCGCGTCCCCCGCCAGCCGCAGCCGTGGCGGCAGCGGCAGCGCGGTGGCGACCAGGCGCACGCGCACGACCTCGGGTGTCAGGTCGACCGCCAGCGCGGCCGGGTTCCACGACGCCACCGGCCGCACCGCGGGCGCGGCCGGGCGCAGCCCGTCCACTTCGGACAAAGCGGTCAGGATCGCCTCGACGTGCTCGGCGCGGGCGGTCATCGGACGACGTCCAGCACGGTCACCGAAACCCGGCCGGGTTCGACGCCGGTGTCCCGGACCAGCCGGGCGCGCACCTCGCGCTGCACCGCCCTGGCGACGGCGGCGGCCTGCATGCCGGCGCGGGTGGCGATGCCCACCCACACCTCCACGTCGTCCCCCGCGCGCCGCACGCCGACACCGTCCGCGGGCGCCGGCGTGAGCCCCTTGACCTGCTGCCACCGGGACCGGCCCCAGCCGCGCACCAGCCCGGCCACCCCCGGTTCGAGCCGGGCCACACCCGGCACCGCTCTGGCGGCGTGCGCGGCCACCGACGCCACCACGGCGTCCTCGACGTGCCACTCGACGTGCACCGGTTCCCCCTCAGCGGTCGTAGAGGTCGTCGACCGTCAGGTCCAGCCGCACCAGCCGGACCCCGATCGCGGACGAGCAGGCGGCGGTGAGGCGGTCCCGCAGGCGTGCCAGCACCTCGGCGAGGTCGTCGCGGTAGGCGGCGGCCACCGACAGTTCCGCCTCGATCAGGGTCTGCCCGTCCTCGATCCCGCCGGCGATCACCCGGCAGCGGCGGGCGCGGATGCCATCCGTCTCGTCGGCGGTGAACCGCAGCACGGCCGCGACCGCCTGCTCGCTCACCTCGAGCGTGCCGGGCTCCGGCGCGGACAGCGGCACCATGCCCCGGTGGCGGCGCACGTCGGCGCGCACCGCGGCCATGATCCTGCCGGTCAGGTCCAGCGAGGGCTGGGCCTCGTCGGCCGCCAGCTCGCGGGTCGCGTCACGCAGCGCGAGGAGGCTGCCGCGGGCGGTCGCGCAGTGCGGGCAGGTCAGGTCGTGCTCGGTGACCGCGTCGAGGCGGTCCCACACGTCCTCCAGCGCCCGGCCGCACGGCAGGTCGTGGGTGGTCTGGTCTAGCGCCATGGCCGCATCACCTCCGCCAGTTGCGCGCGAGCCCGCGCGATGCGCCCGCGGACCGCGGTGGGCGAGGCCGACACGGCCTCCGCGATCTCCTCGTAGGACCGGCCGTGCACCTCGCGCAGCAGCCAGCAGGCCCGCTGCTCCGGGGTCAGCCCGGCCAGCGCCGTGGTCAGGGCGGCCATCTGGGCGCTCACCTCGGCGGCGCGCTCGGGCCGGGCGTCGCCGCGCGGGGTTTCGGTGTCGTCCGGGTCGACGTCGGTGACCGGGCGGCGGGCGCGGATCACGTTGAGGCAGCGGTTCGTGGTCGACCGGTACAGCCAGCCGACGAAGGCGCCGTCGTCCTGGAGCTGCTCCAGGCGGCGCCACACGGTCAGGAACACCTCCTGCACCACGTCCTCGGCGTCACCGGCGGCGGCGAGCATGCGCAGCGCGAGCCGGTACATCGGACCCTGGTAGCGGCGCACCAGCTGCTCGTAGGCGCGCACGTCCCCGTCCCGCGCCCGCGCGACCAGCGTCGCGTCGTCCAGGACCTCGCCGAGGCCGGTCCCGGCCGTCACGGCATCCCGCCCATGCGCAGCCTCCCCGTGTTCGCACCCGATTCACTAGGCCAGACACGGGGCACGGCGAAAGCTCACGCCCCGTTCCGTCACGAGTTCGGGTGAGCGGGGCCACCGGATTGGTGGATCAGCGCTTGAGGGGATGTTCCTCATCGCGCGGCGGGCGCACGTGGCCGAGTGCCGTCTCTGATACGGCGCCGAACGTTCCGAAGTCGCGGCGGGCCCGCGTCAGGCTCAGACGGCCGTTCGGCCCGCCCCGCACCTCGTCGGCGTCGTGCACGTCCTGGCCGTCGTCCTCCCAGAAACACACCGGGCAAATCTCGAACACGCTGCGTTCCCGGAGGGTCAGGTAGCCGCAACACGGGCACGGCCGGCGGCCTCCGGCCGGCGCACGTCGAGCCACGTCATGGGATCAGAACAGCGGCCAGGGGATGGCGCGCCAGTCGTCGCCGGGTTCGGGGAACACGCCCGTCGCCACGAGCATCTCCGCGCGTTCGGCGATGGCGCTGATCTCCAGCTTCGTCAGGTGCGGCGCGAGCTGCTCGCCGAGGTCGCCGCGGATCTTCTCCGGCAGCGCGCGCAGCTTCTCCAGCGTCTCGGCGGGCAGCGGGTCACCCACCCAGCCCCACAGCACCGTGCGCAGCTTCGGCTCGGCGTGCAGGCAGATGCCGTGGTCGACGCCGTACACCGTGCCGTCCGTGCCGACCAGGACGTGCCCGCCCTTGCGGTCGGTGTTGTTGGCGATGATGTCCAGCACCGCCAGGTCCCGCATCCCGGGGTGGTCGGCGTGCGCGAGCACCGCGGGCTCACCGGCCCGGTCGTGGGCGTGCAGCACGATGCGCCAGTCGTCCGGCACGTCCTTCGGGGACCGGACGTCGATCAGCTCCTCGTCGCCGGTCTCCACCCACAGCTGCACCATGCCCTCGCCGAACGGGCCGTCCCGCAGCACTGTCGGCGGCACCCGGCCCAGGCCGGCGGCCTCGGACAGCAGGGCGGTGGCGACCTCGCGGCCGGCGAGCGTGCCGTCCGGGAAGTCCCACAGCGGCCGCTCGCCGGACACCGGCTTGTACACCGCCTGCGCGGAGAGCCCGTCCAGCTCGACCGAGCAGAACAGCGTGACGTTGGAGGCGTCGACCAGGCGGCCTTCCACGGTCAGGCGGCCGCGCGTGAGCAACTCCCTGGCTTGCGGATCGGCTGGACCGACCGGTGGGGCCACGTCTAGCTCTCGTCGGCCAGGTCGGTGTTGCGCCGGTAGCCGTTCTGCCGCGGGCAGATGTGGCCCTCCGGGTCCAGCGGCTCGCCGCACAGCGGGCACGGCTTCCGCCCGGCGCGCACGACCCGGTCGGCGCGCTCGGCGAACGCCCGCGCCGCGGCGGGGCTGAGGAACACGCGCACCGCGTCCGGGCCCTCCTCGGTGTCGTCGAGCACGACGGTCTCGTCGACCTCGCCCTCGGTCATCGCGAGCAGCTCGATCACGACCGCACTGGTCTCCGCGTCCCAGCCCAGGCCCATCGTGCCGACCCGGAACTCCTCCTCGACCGGGACCTCGAGCGGGTCTACGTCGACGAGGTCGTCGGGCACGGTCTCGGGCACCTCGGCGCCGAACCGCGCGACGATCTCCTCCAGCAGCGACGACAGGCGCTCGGCGAGCACCTGCACCTGCTGCTTCTCGATCGTCACGCTCACCGTGCGGACGTCCTCGGTGGCCTGCAGGTAGAAAGTGCGGTCGCCCGGTTCCCCGACGGTCCCTGCGACGAACCGGTCGGGCTGGCGGAAGACGTGGATTACACGAGCCATGGCACCCCCGACCCTATGCCACCGTTTCATGATCGGCATCCGCCGCCCCCGCTTGCATCTTAGTTAGAGTGCGGCGGTGGCTGAAACCGCGCCGTACGGCACCTGGACCTCCCCCATCTCCGCCGCCGACGTCGCCGCCGCGGGCGGTGGCGCGCAGTGGCTCGACGTCGTCGGCGACGCCGTCTGGTGGGCCGAGGCCCGGCCGGCCGAGGGCGGCAGGCTGACGCTCGTCCGCGCTGGTCAGGACGGTGCGGAGGAGATGCTGCCGCCGCCGTGGAACGCCCGGAACCGGGTGCACGAGTACGGCGGACGGCCGTGGCTGGTGATCGGCCGGACCCTGTTCTTCACCCACTGGGACGACCAGCGGGTGTACGCGCGCGACCTGGACGGCGGCGAGGTGGTTCCGGTCACACCGGAGCCGCACGTGCCGCAGGGCGTCCGGTACGGCGACCTCCGGCCCGGTCCGGACGGCGCGGTGTGGGCGGTGCGCGAGACGAGCACCGGGCCGCGGCGCACCGACATCCGGCGCGACCTGGTGTCGATCACCGGCGGCGAAGTGGTGCCGCTGGCGGCGACCCACCACTTCCTGACCGCGCCGCAACTGTCGCCCGACGGCCGCCACGCGGTGTGGCTGGGATGGGAGCACCCGGACATGCCGTGGGACTCCACCGAGCTGTGCGTGGCCGAGGTGCGGCCCGGCGGGTTCGGCCCGCACCGGGTGCTCGCCGGCGGGCCCGGGATGTCGGTCTGCCAGGTGGAGTGGGCCGGGGACGGCACGCTGCTGGCGCTGATGGACCCGGACGGCTGGTGGAACCTGCACCGGATCGGGCTCGACGGGACGGCCACGGCGCTCGTACCGGGAGAGCGGGAGCTGGGCGGGCCGCTGTGGAAGATCGGGTCGAACTGGTTCGTGCCGCTGGGCGGCGGCAGGCACGCCGTGCTCGACTCCGGCCGCCTGGCCGTGCTCGACGAGCACAGCGGAACGGTCACGCCGGTCGCGGAGCACCTGACGAGCTGGGCGGCGACCCTGGCGCGGCACGGCACCGGGGTCGCGGGCATCGCCGCCGGACCGCGTCACGAGAGCGCCGTCGTGCACGTCGACCTCGGCAGCGGCGCGGTGACCGAGCTGACCCCGCCCGTACACCCGCTGCCGCCGCCCGAGTACCTGCCGGTGCCGCGGGAGCGGGTGTTCCCCGGTCCGGACGGCGTGCCGATCCCGGCCTACGTCTACCCGCCGACCAATCCCGGCTTCACGGGGCCCGAGGGCGAGCGCCCGCCGTACCTGGTGCACGTCCACGGCGGCCCCACCGGGCGCGTGTCCGGCGACCTCGACCTGGACTTCGCCTACTTCACCAGCCGCGGCATCGGGATCGTCGCGGTCAACTACGGTGGCTCGGTCGGCTACGGGCGCGCCTACCGGGAACGGCTGCGGGAACAGTGGGGCGTGGTCGACGTGCGGGACTGCGCCGCCGTCGCCGAAGCGCTCGCGGCCGAGGGCACCGCCGACCCGGCGCGGCTGGCGATCCGCGGCGGCAGCGCGGGCGGCTACACCTCGGCGGCGTCCATGACGAGCGTGACCACCTACCGCGCGGCGACGATCAAGTACCCGATCCTGGACCTGGCCGAGTGGACCGGCGACGGCGGCGAGACCCACGACTTCGAGTCCCAGTACGTGGTCGGGCTCGTCGGGCCGCTGCCGGAGACACACGAGCGCTACGTGGAGCGGTCGCCGTTGCGGCACGCGGGACGGCTGGCCGGGCCGGTGCTGCTCCTGCAGGGGCTCGACGACCAAATCTGCCCGCCCGAGCAGGCCGACCGGTTCGTCGCCGCGTTGTCCGGCAGCGGCATCCCGCACGCCTACCTGACCTTCGAGGGCGAGCAGCACGGGTTCCGGCGCGCCGAGACCATGATCGCCGCGCTGGAGGCCGAGCTGTCGTTCTACGGGCAGGTGTTCGGGTTCGCCACGCCCGGGGTGCCGAAGCTGGAGCTGCGCTCGTGAAGACCGTCGCCCTCGTCGCGCCCGCCGGGCCGGTCGGCCCGGAACGGCTGGAGCGGGCGCTTTCCGTGCTCGGCTCGTGGGGGCTGCGGGTGCGCAACCTCGTCAAGCCGGGTTCGCGCCACGCCTCCTACCTGGCCGACACCGACGCGGCGCGGGCGGAGCTGTTCACCGAGGCGTGGCTGGACCCGGAGGTGGACGCGGTGCTCGCCGCGCGCGGCGGCTACGGCACGCAGCGGATGCTGGACCTGCTCGACTGGCCCGCGCTGCGCGGTGCTGGGGCGAAGGTGTTCGCGGGTTCGAGCGATGTGACGGCGCTGCACGCGGCGATCCACCAGCACCTGGGCCTGCCCACGCTGTTCTCACCGATGCCCGCCGGTGACTACTGGGACGACGCCGGCGGTGCGGGGTTGCGCCGCGCGTTGTTCGAGCCGGGACCGGTGACGCTGCCCGGAACCGAGGCGCTGGTCACGGGCGCCGCGCGGGGCCGGTTGACCGGGGGGAACCTGAGCCTGCTCGCCTCCAGCGTCGGCACACCCGAGCAGGGCGGCGCGCGGGACGCGATCGTGGTCCTGGAGGACGTGACGGAGCCGGTCTACCGGCTGGACCGGATGCTCACGCAGCTGCTGCGCTCCGGCTGGTTCGACGGCGTGGCCGGGATCGTGCTGGGCACGTGGACCCAGTGCGGCGACCCCGGGCAGGTGCGGGCCCTGATGCTGGACCGGCTGGCGCCGCTGGGGGTGCCGGTGCTCGCCGGGGTGCCGTTCGGGCACGTCGAGGGGTCGCTGACGGTGCCGCTCGGGGTCGAGGCGGTGCTGGAGACGGAGGCGCTGCGGGTGGTGGCGGGTGCGGCTTAATCCGGCGGAGGCGCGGGCGCGGTTCGTGGCGGCCCGGGTGGCGCGGCTGGCGACCGTGTCGGCGGAGGGACAGCCGCACCTGGTGCCGGTGACGTTCGCGGTGTCCGGGGACGAGATCGTGTTCGCGGTCGACCACAAGCCGAAGTCGACGCACGCGCTGCGGCGGCTGGCGAACATCGCGGCAAACCCGGCGGTGGCCTTCCTGGCCGACGCCTACGACGAGGACTGGACCAGGTTGTGGTGGGCGCGGGCGGACGGCACGGCGACGGTCGAGGAGCCCGGGCCGGTGCCGCTGCTGGTGGCGAAGTACCCGCAGTACGCGGAGCGGCCGCCGGAGGGCCCGGTGGTGCGCACCCGCGTGACCCGGTGGAGCGGTTGGGCAGGAACCGGCCAAACCGGCCGCTGAACGGTGGCGTGATCTCTACGATCGGCGCATGAGAACCCTGCGCGCGGCGGCGATGGTCCCGGCGTTCGTGCTGGCGGCGGCCTGCTCCGGCGAGCCTGAGGAGCCGCACACCATCGTCTACGAGGTCACCGGCACCGGGCAGATCGCGTGGATCGAGTACAAGACCGACGGCCGGAACTCGGTGCGGGACGAGGGCATCACCCCGCCGTGGACGAAGTCGTTCACGCTGCCCGCCGAGGGGACGCAGCAGCTCCAGCTGCTGATCCAGCCTGCGGGCGAGCACGAACTGTCCGCCTCGATCGAGGTCGACGGGCAGCCACTGACGAGCAGCGCCAGCGCCGGCTCCGACGGCGGCGGAACGATGTCGCTGACCGGCGAACTCGGCGGCTAGTTGTGCTACTGACGCTGGCCGTTGAGGGCGGTGTGGGCTCGGTGGTGGTTGTAGTGGTGGAGGAAGTTGGGTAGGGCGGCGGTGCGCTCGTGTGAGCTGGTGAAGGGTTGGGCGTAGGCCCATTCTTCGGCGAGAGTGCGGTTGAAGCGTTCGGCTTTGCCGTTGGTTTGGGGGCGGTAGGCGCGGGTGAAGCGCTGGTGGGCGCCGATGTCGGTGACCGCGGTGCGGAAGGCGTGCGAGCGGCGGTAGGCCCGTTCGATGGCGGGGATGCCGTGGGCGGCGAACACGGCGGCGGCGCGGCGGAGGAAGTCGGCGCAGGTGGTAGCGGTTTCGTCGGGGTGGATCTCGGCGTAGGCCAGCCGGGAGTGATCGTCGACGGCGCAGAGCACGAACTCAAACCCCACCCGGGGCGCGCGACGGGCGGCCTTGTGCTGATCACTGCCGCGACCGTGCGCCCACCAGCCGCCGCCCTCGCGCAGCCGGCCGAGTTTCTTCACATCGACATGGACCAGCTCGCCCGGCCGGTCCCGCTCGTAACGGCGAATCGGCTCGCCGGTGGGACGGTCCAGCCAGGCCAACTTCGGCATTCGATTACGGGCCAGGATGCGATGCACGGTCGAGGCCGGCACGTCCACGACGCCGGCGATCCTGGCGAGGCCGAGCCGGCGGTCCTGCCGCACCTGCAGGACCTCGCGCTCCACCTCCGCAGACGTTCAGGTCGGTGAAGTGTGCGGGCGACTCGGACGGTCGGCCAGCCCGGCCTCGCCCTCCTCCCGGAACCGGCGGATCCACTTGTGCCCGTTTGTGCGGGAAAGGCGTCAAGGACCTTCACCCCACACGGAGGTCTTCGCCTTGATCAACCCGACGCGCTGACCACACCGTCAACAACGTCCATGACGCCAACAGCTAGCCCTTGGCGACGAAGTCCGGCACCTCGGGCTGGCGCCGCCACGCGCCGACCAGGCCGAGGGGGTCCGGGCGCAGCAGCGAAGCCGCCGCGTAGACCGACAGCGCCAGGACCACCACGACGAACCACCAGTCGTAGAGGGCCTGCTCGCCCGTCGGGTAGTAGGCGAGCACCAGGAACGACGCCACGGCGACCACGATGGCCAGGTGCCTGCGCCGCCACGGGAACGCCGACGCGATCACGAAGCCCCAGGTCAGGTACCACGGCAGGGTCGGCGGGGCGAGGATCGCGGTGGCCAGCAGCGTCATGGCCATCCGGAAGATCGCCTCGTTGCCGCCGTTGCGCGCCTTCCACCACTGCCGCACGCCGAACGCGGCCAGCGTCAGCATCGCCAGTGCGCGGGCCACCGTCACGAACGGCGACTCCGGCACGGTGATCACCAGGTTCACCAGCGTGTGCGCCAGCTGCCCGAGCCCGGTCGGGAAGTTCAGCCAGTTCGTCACCAGCGTCGGCGCCTGCAGGCCGGTCACCCAGCCCAGGTTGAACGAGCCGAGCGACACCCAGGTGCCGACCACGAACACGACCCCGAACAGGCCGACCGAGATCGCGCCGGCCTGGAAGAAGTTGCGGACCCGGCTCGGGTGGGGCAGGTGGTTGGCCCACACCCACACCAGGAACGGCAGCGCGACCGCCGCGGTCGGCTTGATCAGCATGCCGATCGTGACCAGCACGATCGCGACCGCGTGCTTGCGTTCCAGCGCGGCGAGCACGCCGATGGTCAGGAAGCCCAGCATCAGCAGGTCGTTGTGCGGGCCGCCGACGAGGTGGATGACGGTCATCGGGCTGGCGACCGCGAGCCACACGGTGATCGGCAGCTTGCCGCCGAGGTGGCGCACCAGCCGCGGCAGCGCCCACAGCATCATCGCCAGGCCGATCAGCAGCACCAGGCGCGTCACGATGACGCCGGCGATCACGTTGTCGCCGGTCAGGGCGACGACACCCTTGGCGATCAGCAGGAACAGCGGGCCGTAGGGCGCCGGGGTGGTCTGCCAGACCGGGTGCACGTTCTGCACCACGTCGCGCAGCACCTCGAGCTCGGCCGGGCCGTGCGCGTACGGGTCGAGCCCGTGCAGCAGCTGGGCGCCCTGGCCGAGGTAGGAGAACACGTCGCGGGTGAACAGCGGCGGCGAGACCAGCAGCGGCGCCATCCAGCACGCCGCGGCGACGAGGATCGGCCTGCTGCCGATGCGCCCGGCGAGCATGTAGCGGCCCAGCCGGACCCACGCCCACACCACGAGCGCGAACCCGCCGTAGAGCACCGCGTTGGCGAGCATCTGCCCGTGCCCGTAGCGGACCCAGGACAGCGGGCCGTGCCCGAGGACCGGGTCGCGGATCAGGATGCCACCGGCCCCGAGCGCGCCGATGAGGAGCAGGAGACTGCCGAGGGTGCCCATCGCGATCGTGCGGTACGGGAACCGCGAGGGCACGCGCACGCGCGCGGCCGGGTGCGCCTGCGCGGGCGCCCCGGGAGCGGGGTCAGTGGTGGTCGCCATTTCGTCCACGGAGATTACACACCGTTCCCGTGCCGGTTCGCGCCGGGAACGTCATTTCCTTGACTTGCGGGCATTCAGGACGGTAGTGAAGCTCGCGTCGTTCCTCCCGGAAGCGCCGCGAGCAGGGAGCGCGTGTACTCGTGCTCCGGGTCGAGCAGGACTTCCTCGACGGTGCCGACCTCGACGAGTTCGCCCCGGTACATCACGGCCACCCGGTCGGCGATGTTCCACGCCAGGCCGAGGTCGTGTGTGATGACCAGGCCGGCCAGCCCGAGTTCGCGGCGCAGCCGCAGCAGCAGCCCGAGGATCTCGCCGCGCACCGAGGCGTCCAGCGACGCGACGGGCTCGTCGGCGACGAGCACACCCGGCTGCAGGGCGAGCGCGCCGGCGATGACCACGCGCTGCCGTTGCCCGCCGGAGAGCTCGTGCGGCAGCCGGTGCAGGAAGTGCTCGGCCGGGCGCAGTTCCGCGGCCTCCAGCGCTTCGGTGACGATCTGCCGCTCGTCGCCGGGCATCCGGTGGATGCGGGGCCCCTCGGCGACGGCCTCGTAGACGGTGTGCCGCGGGTTGAGCGCGCTGGCCGGGTCCTGCAGCACGAGCTGGACGTGCCGCCGGTAGGCCTTGAGCGCCGCGCCCGACGAGGGCACCGGCTGCCCGTCGTAGCGGACCACGCCGGAGGTCGGTTTCTGCAGGCCGAGCAGTGTGCGGGCGAGGGTGGTCTTGCCGGAGCCGGACTGGCCGACGAGCGCGACGATTTCGTTGCGCCGCACCTGCAGGTCCACGCCGGCGACGGCGTCGATGCGGGCGCCGCGCCGGTCGCGGAAGCTGACGCGCAGGTTCTCCGCGGCGAGCAGCACGTCCGGCGCGGGCGGGGTGTCCGGTTCCGGCGGCAGCGGTGCGGTGGTGGCGGGTGCGAAGCGGGCGGCCGGGTCGCCGACCGTGGGGAACGCGGCGGCCAGCGCGCGGGTGTGCTCGTGCCGCGGCGAGCGCATCACCTCGGCGGACGGGCCTTCTTCGACGATCTCGCCGCGGTACATCACGGCGATGCGCGCGCAGGTGGCGGCGAGCACGGACAGGTCGTGGCTGATCATGATCAGGCCGAGGCCGTGCTCGGCGACCAGGCGGGTCAGCAGGTCGAGCACCTGGGCCTGCACGATGACGTCGAGCGCGGTGGTCGGCTCGTCGGCGATGATCAGCCGCGGGCGGCAGGCCAGCGCCATCGCGATCATCACGCGCTGCTTCTGCCCGCCGGACAGCTCGTGCGGGTAGGCCCCGGCGCGGGACGGCGGCAGGTCCACCGACTCCAGCAGCTCGGCGACCCGGCCGTCGACGTCCGTGGCCGACGGGTCGTGCAGCCGGATCGGTTCGGCGATCTGGTCGCCGATGGTGCGGACCGGGTTGAGCGCGTGCATGGCGCCCTGGAACACCACCGACGCCTTGGCCCACCGCACCGCGCGCAGGTGCCCCCAGCGCATGGTGGTGACGTCCTCGCCGTCGAGCCGGATCTCCCCGGTGACCTTCGCGGACTTGGGCAGCAGCCGCAGCACGCTCATCGCGACCGTGGACTTGCCCGAGCCGGACTCCCCGGCGACGCCGAGGGTCTCCCCCGGCGCCAGCGTCAGGTCCACGCCGCGCACCGCCTCCACGTCCCGGTAGGCGACGCGCAGGTCCTTGATCTCCAGCAGGCTCACGCGTGCTCCCCCTTCAGCCGCGGGTTGAGCACCGTCTCCAGCGCGCGGCCGGCGAGGGTGAACGACAGCACGATCACCACGATCGCCAGGCCGGGCGGGATCAGGTACCACCACGCTCCGCCGGTGACCGCGCCGGAGGACAGGGCGCGCTGCAGCATCTGGCCCCAGGACGGCGCGGACGGGTCGCCAAGGCCCAGGAAGGACAGCGTGGACTCGGCGATGATCGAGTTGCCCACCACGAGGGTGGTGTTGGCCAGCACCAGCGGCAGCACGCCGGGCAGCACGTGCTTGCCGATGACGTGCAGGTGCCCGCCGCCCAGGGCGCGGGCCCGTTCGATGTAGGGCCGCGACTCGATGGTCAGGGTCTGCGCGCGCACCAGCCGGGCCGTGGTGGGCCACGAGGTGACCCCGACCGCGACGATGATCGTCGGCACGCCGTGCGGCAGCACGGTGGACAGCGCGATCGCCAGCACCAGCGAGGGCAGCACCAGGAAGAAGTCGGTGAACCGCATCAGCAGGCCGGAGATCCAGCCGCCGAAGTGCGCGGCGGCGATGCCGACCAGCGTGCCGATCAGCACGGACAGGATGGTCGCGGCGAACCCGACCAGCAGCGACACCCGCGCGCCCCACAGCGTGAGCAGCAGGACCGAGCGGCCGTCGATGTCGGTGCCGAGCGGGAACTCGCCGCTGGGCGGCTGCAAGGGCTTTCCGGGAGCGTTGACCACGTCCAGCCCGGCCGGGTCGGTGATCACCGGCGCGAGCACCGCGAGCAGCACCACCAGCACGAGGACGCCCAGCCCGGCCAGGCCGCCGCGGTCGGCGGCGAACTCGCGCCACACCGAAGCGGCCGCGGCGCGGCGCCGCTGCCAGGCGATCGCGGCGGGGGCGGTCACTGCGCACGCACCCGGGGGTCGAGCACGCGGTAGAGCACCTCGGCGATCAGGTTCATCACGATGACCGAGCCGGCCATGACCACGAAGACTCCTTGCAGCAGCGGCAGGTCCGGCACCCGCAGCGCTTCGTAGGTGAGCAGTCCCAGCCCGGGCCAGGAGAACACGGTCTCGACCGTGACGGTGCCGGACACCACCAGGCCGAACTGGAGGAACACCAGCGTCACGGTGGGCAGCAGCGCGTTGGGCACCGCGTGGCGGCGGCGCACCAGGTCTTCGCGCAGGCCCTTGGCGCGGGCGGTGGTGAGGTACTCGGCGTTCATCTCGCCGAGCAGCGACGACCGCATGACCAGCATGTACTGGGCGTAGATCACCGCGAGCAGCGTGACGCACGGCAGCACCAGGTGGTGGGCGACGTCGAGCAGCTGCGGGAAGAACTCCGGCGGGGTGTCCGGGGAGCGCATGCCGCCGCTGGGGAACACCCCCTGCGTGGCGATGAGCAGCAGCAGGCCCAGCCAGAACTGGGGCATCGACCACAGCGTCAGCGCGATCCCGGTGTGGGTGCGGTCGAACAGGCTGCCCCGCCGCCACGCCGCGCGCACGCCGAGCCACAGCCCGAGCGCCACGGCCAGCACGGTGGCGGTGCCGACGAGCAGCAGCGTGGGTCCGAGCCGCTCGCCGATGAGCGCGCTCACCGGCCGGTTGTAGCCGTAGGAGGTGCCCAGGTCGCCGTGCAGCAGCCCGCCGAGGTAGTCCAGGAACTGCCGGTACAGCGGCTGGTCCACGCCGAGCCGGGCGCGCAGCTGCGCCAGCTGCTCGGGGCTGGTGGGCCGGTCGCGGGTCAGGGTGGTGACCGGGTCGCCGGGGATCATCCGGAACAGCAGGAAACCCAGCGCGACGACGAGCAGCAGGCTGCCGATCGCGCCGCCGAGCTTGCCGAGCAGGAACCGGGCGGTGCCGGTGCCGCGGCGGGGCTCGTCGAGCTCCGCCGCGGCGGTGGAGAGCGCGTTCGTCACGCCTACTCCTGGTCGTCGGCGGACTTGCGGCGCCGCCCGGCCGCCGTGCCCGCGATGGCCAGGACGACCACGACACCGGCGCCGATCGCGATCCAGGCGCCGCTGGACAGGCCGCCGCTGGAGGACGAGCCGCCCTCGGCCGGGGTCGCGCCGTAGAAGCCCCAGTAGCCGCTCTGCTCCATGATCTGGCCGGTGCCCGCGGGCTGCTTGGTGAAGCTCGCGAAGTTGTCCGAGCGGTAGGCCTCGAGCACGTTGTCGTAGTCCAGCACGATGCTGGGCACCTGGGTGTAGTAGCGGGCCTGGGCCTGCTTCACCAGGTCGGCGCGCTTGGCCGGGTCGAACTCGGTGCTCTCGGCGGCGTAGAGGCGGTCGAACTCGGGGTCGCAGAAGAACGAGGTGCTACTGCTGCTGCCCGCCACCGCGGGCAGGGCCGCGCAGGTCTGCTTGGACAGGATGTAGTCCGGGTCCGGGCTGGTGCCCCAGCCGGAGAAGGCGAGGTCGTAGGTGCCGTTGTTGGTGCGCTCGTCGACCTCGTTGTCGGAGACCAGCTGCTTGGTCGCCTTGATGCCGATCGCGCCGAGCCAGCTGACCACGTAGTCGGAGGCGCGCTGGGCGAAGTCCTCGCTGGCGCGGCCGAGCAGGCGCAGCTCGATGGGCTTGCCGTCCGGGCCGATGCGGGTGCCGTCGGCGCCGCGCGGGTAGCCGGCCTGGTCGAGCTGGGCGTTGGCGGCCGCGGGGTCGAAGTTGTAGCGCTCGTTCGCCGCGGGCTCCCAGTGGTAGGCCGGGAAGGAGGCGGGCACGATGCCGCCGCCGGTCTGGCCGTAGCCGCCGAGCACCTTGTCCACCAGGGTCTGCGGGTCCAGTGCGCGGGCGATGGCCTGCCGCACGCGGACGTCCTTGAGCACCGGGTTGCCGTCGCCGATCGGCTGGCGGGACTGGGTCTGGGCGCCGTGGTTGACGATGATCTCGCGGTAGCGGCGGCCGATCGCCTGGTTCGTGGTGATGCCCTCGGCGTTCTTCAGCGTGTCGAACTGGGTCGAGGTGAGCCGGTTGACGAAGTCGACCTCGTCGTTCTTCAGCGCGTTGACCGCGGCCTCGGAGTTCTTGTAGCTGATGAACTGCAGCTCGTCGATCTTGGCGCGGCCGCGCCAGTAGTCCGGGTTGGCCTTGAGCCGGACCAGCTCGTTGGGCCGGTACTCGGTGATCAGGAACGGGCCGTCGCCGACGCCGACGACAGGCACCGAGTCGGTGGCCGGGTCGGTCATGTTCGGCTGGTTCGCCCAGATGTGCTCGGGCACGATCGGCACGTCCAGCGCGGTCATGCTCGCCTGCGGGGTCTTCGTCTTGATGACCAGGGTGCGGTCGTCGGTGGCGGTGACCGACTCGAAGTTCTCGACGTAGGTGCCGTTGGCTTCCTGGGCGTTCTCGTCGGTCATGATCCGCGTGAACGTGTAGGCGGCGTCCTTCGCGGTGACCGGCTGCCCGTCGGACCACTTCACGCCGTCCCGGATCCGGTAGGTCCAGGTGAGCTTGTCCGGCGAGGTGGACCAGGACTCGGCCAGGCCCGGCGCGGGGGTGTTGTCCTCGGCCGAGGGCAGGGTGAGGAACTCCCAGGTCATGCGCCCGACCATGGTGCTGGAGGCGAACGAGGCGAGGAACGGGTTCAGGTGGTCGATCTCCTGCACCAGCGCCACGCGCAGCACCGTGCCGCTCTGCTGCTGCGCCTGCGCCGCGGGCACGAACGGGCCCGCCACCAGCGCCGCGGCGGCCACCGCCGCGCCCACCCGCGTTCGTCTCGGGAAACGCATCCCCACAGGTCCCACCTCTCTGGCTGATTCCGAAACCGGAAAGTAACCACTTCCAAGCACGTGGAGTCAACGACTCACGGGTGGTGTTGCCGAGCCGTGACGTAAGGTCTGGACCATGCGGATCTTGATCTCGGCGGACATGGAGGGCGCCACCGGCGTCACCTGGACCGACGACGTCGTCCCCGGCACCGAGCAGTGGCAGCGCTTCCGCCGTCTGTTCACCGGGGACGTCAACGCCGTGGTCCGCGGCCTGCACGCGGGCGGCGCGAGCGACGTGCTGGTCAACGAGGCGCACTCGTCGCAGCGCAACCTGCTGCTGGAGGACCTGGACGACCGGGCCCGCCTGCTCACCGGGCGGCACAAGCCGCTGTCGATGATGCAGGGCATCGACAGCGGCGTGGACGGGGTGGTGTTCCTGGGCTACCACGCCGGGGCGGGCGAGGACGGGGTGCTGTCGCACACCTACCTGGAGAACCAGATCACCGGGGTTTGGCTGGACGGGGTGCCTGCCGGCGAGGGCCGCCTCAACGCCGCGCTGGCCGCCGAGCACGGGGTGCCGGTGCTGCTGGTGTCCGGCGACGACCGGACGTGCGAGGACGCCGCCGACTACGCGCCGGGCGCGCGGCTGGTCGCCGTCAAGGAGTGCGTGAGCCGCTACGCCGCGATTTGCCTTCCCCCGTCGAGGACCGCCGAGATGCTGAGCGCGGCCGCACGGGCGAGCATGGACCGTGCGGTGCGGGCGCCGGGTGCGGCCGCCGCGCACCGCATCGAGGTCGAGTTCGACGCGAGCCACCTGGCGCAGGCCGCCGCGGTGGTGCCGACCGTCGAGCAGACCGGTGTGCGCCGGGTCGGGTTCGACGCGGCAACAATGACCGAAGCGATGAAGGCGTTCAAGGTGGTCACGGCGATCGCCGCGGGCGCGGTGCAGGGGAAGTATGGCTAACGTCGAGAGTCTGTGCGCGCAGCTGCTGCGGTTCGACACCACCAACCGCGGCCACGGCGACGCCGAGGGCGAGCGGGACGCGGCGGAGTTCGTCGCGGGCGTGCTCGCCGGCGCCGGTCTCGAACCGGTGGTGCTGGAGTCCGCGCCGCGGCGCACCAACGTGGTCGCCCGGCTCGCGGGCGCCGACCCCACGTTGCCGGCGCTGCTGGTGCAGGGGCACCTGGACGTGGTGCCCGCCGACGCCGCGGACTGGACGGTGCCGCCGTTCGCCGGGGAGGTCCGGGACGGTTACCTGTGGGGCCGGGGCGCGGTGGACATGAAGGACTTCATCGCGATGGTGCTGACCGCGGTGGCGGACGGGCTGCGGCCGCGGCGCGACCTGGTGCTGGCGTTCGTGGCCGACGAGGAGGACCGCGGCGAGTACGGGGCGCACTGGCTGGCCGAGGAGCACCGCGAGCTGTTCGACGGGTGCGTGGCCGCGATCAGCGAGTCCGGCGGCTACACCTACCACGTGCCCGCGGCCGACGGCTCAGTCAAGCGGCTCTACCCGGTGGGCACGGCCGAGCGCGGCACCGCCCACATGCGGCTGACCGCGCGGGGCCGGGCCGGGCACGCCTCGCGGCCCAACCACGAGAACGCGGTGGTGCGGCTGATCGAGGTGCTGAACCGGATCGCCGCGCACGAGTGGCCGGTCACGCTGACGCCGACGGTGGAGGCTTTCCTGGTCCGCACCGGCGCGGCGCTCGGCGTCGAGGTGGATCTGTCCGATGTGGAGGGCACGATGGCGCGGCTGGGCCCGGCGGCGAAGCTCGTCGAGCCGACCATCCGCAACAGCACCACCCCGACGATGCTGGACGCCGGGTACAAGGTGAACGTGATCCCGAGCCTGGCGCAGGCCCAGATCGACACCCGGACCCTGCCGGGCACCGAGAAGCAGCTGCTGGACCAGCTCGACGAGCTGCTCGGGCCGGACGTCACACGCGAGTTCGTGGCGCGCCAGCCCGCCGTGCAGGCGCCGGTGGACTCCCCGTGGTTCACCGCGATGGCCGAGGCGCTGCGGTCGCAGGACCCGGAGGCGGTCGTGGTGCCGTACTGCATGGGCGGCGGCACGGACGCCAAGGCGTTCAGCCCGCTGGGCATCGCCTGCTACGGCTTCGCGCCACTGTGGCTGCCCGAGGGCTTCGAGTACCGGGCGATGGCGCACGGCGTGGACGAACGGGTGCCGCTGGAGGGGCTGCACTTCGGGAAGCGCGTGCTGGAGCACTTCCTCACCCACTGCTGAGTGGGCATCACTCCCCCAGCAGGGCCGTGGCGAGGAGGGCGACCGTGCGGTCCTCGTCGTGCACCAGTTGCCGCAGCGCGGGGTGTGCGAGGGGTGGTGGCATCTCGGCGAGGGCCTGGGTCAGGCGGAGCCGCACCGCGGAGTCCGTGGCGTGCGCGGCGAGTTCGCCGGTGAGCGCGCTCATCACCTGCTCCGCGTGCCCGGGGTCCACTGCCAGCGCGCCCAGCGCCTCGGCCGCCTCGACGTCGCCGTCACCGTCCAGCACCATGCCCACGAGCGTCGGCACCGCTGCCGCGACGCCGCAGCGGCCCAGTGCCAGCGCCGCGTGCCTGCACACCGTCGGGTCCGGGTCCGCCAGCGCTCCGGTCAGCGCCTCGGTCGCCTCGTCCCCCGGCATCTCCGCGATCGCCAGCACCGCGCGGCGCCGGACTTCGACGTCGTCGGCCCGCAGACCGGGCACCAGGCTGGCCACCCCGTCGCCGCCGGCGCGCGCGAGTGCCCACCGCAGCGCGCCGGCCACGTTCGCGTCGGGTTCGGCCAGCACCGCCTCGGCCAGCAGTTCGGCGGGCACCGGCACGGCCTCGGTCAGCGCGGCCTGCTGCCGTCGGGCCGCGTAGGGCGAGTTCAGCCCGTGCAGCAGCTCGACGATGCGCAGCACGTCCGGCCAGTCCGACGGCGCGGAGGCGTCGACCGCGCGGAGCCGCTCCAGCAGCTCCTGCTCCCGCCGGATCCGGTCCTCGGTCCGCCGGATGAGGTCGGCGACCAGTGTGGACGGTGTGAACCCGGGATCCGCCAGCGCACGGCCGATCTGCCGCAGCGACAGCCCGAGGGACCGCAGGCTCTCCACGTGGAAGATCCGGCGGATGTCCTCGTCCGAGTACTCCCGGTAGCCCCCGACCGTGCGGCCGGTCGGGCGCACCAGCCCGAGGGTGTCGTAATGCCGCAGCATCCGGGTGCTCACCCCCGAGCGGCGCGCCACTTCGCCGATCAGCACGACGTGCCCGCCGCGCGTTCCGGGCCGAGCGCGGCCACCCGCTTCGCCTCCTCGACGTCCAGGGCGAACCCCGCGTCCGGGTCACGCAGGAGCCGCTGCGTGGCGCGGGCGTGCGCGCGCACCACCGGGTCCGGGTTCGCCAGCCCCGTCCGCAGGGCCGGCTCGGCCACGTCGCCGAGCGCGACGAGCGCCCGGCTGAGGCTCAGCTGCACGGCCCGGTCGCCCCGGCCCAGCTGTGCGGCCAGGTCGTCGGCGAGCGCGGCGCGCTCCTCGTCGGGCACCAGGACGACCGCGGCCCGCCACGCGCTGCGCGCGACCTCGTCGTCGGCGTCGTGCAGCAACGCGCGGGTGATCGCGGGCCACACGCTCCGGTCCCCGATCTTGGACAGCGTGTGCAGCGCCTGGCTGCGTGCCTGAGCCCGCCCGGACGTGAGCTCGGCGAGCAGCCGGGGCACCGTGATCTCCGCCGGCAGCCGGGTCAGCGCCCAGGTGAGCATGTCGCGGACGAAGAAGTCCGGCTCGACCGCGCTGCGGGCCACGAGCTCGCCGAGGTGACCGGGGTCGGGGTGCGTGCCTGCCGCCAGCGCGGCCTTGAGCCGCGTGGACGGGTTCCCGGCGCTCAGGGCGCCGAGCAGGTCGCGGTGTGTCGGGTTGATCGGAACCACCTCCGCGTCCCAGTGAAGACCTTGTCACAGTGTCAACGTCAAGCGCTGACTCCGGTCAGGACCGAATCCACCAGCCGGGCCAGGTAGCGCCGGTCCGCGCTGCCGCCGCAGAGCAGCAGGTGGAACCACAGCGCGCCCGCGAGCAGGTCCACGACCAGATCCGCGTCGCCGTCCGCCGCCAGCTCGCCCCGTTCCACGGCTCTGGTGAAGACCGGGTGGTCGCGGGTGAGCCGTCCGGTGAAGAACGCGCTGGTCGCTTCGGCGAGGAGCGGGCGACCCGGCACGGCGGCCAGCACCGCCGCGGTCGCCGGGCGGGTCAGCAGCCGGGACAGGCGGGTGGCCACGGCGAGTAGGTCGCCGCGCAGGCTGCCGGTGTCGGCGATGGGGAAGTCCAGCAGCGCCGAGCCGGTCACGGCCGCGGCGAGCAGTTCGTCCTTCGACGACCACCAGCGGTAGAGGGTCGTCTTGTGCACGCCCGCGCGCTGGGCGATCGCCTCGATGGTGAGCCCGTCGTAGCCGTGCTCGGTGAGCAGGTCGAGGGTCGCGGCGAAGATCTCCTGGACCCGGCGGGGCGCGGCACCGGTCGGCATGGCCCCACCCTAACCGCAACGCGACGGTGCGTTGCATTGCAACGGTCCGTTGCGTTCCACGGCGGCGCTGATCAGGCTAAACCTGGGGCGGCCGATCGCGGTGCGGGATTCACCCGTCCCTGTCCGGTTTGGGCCAGCTTTGGCGTGGCCGCTTGACGGTGCCCCGGCCCGCGCGTTTCGCTGCCTGACATGGTCCGAACCATTCGCGCGCTGGCCGTCGCCCTGCTGATGACCGGTCTGGTCGCCGCGCCGCCGGCGGGAGCGGAGGCACCGGTGCGGTTCGCGTCGTCGTTCGAAGCCGGCCAGCCCGAGCCGGACTGGGTGGACACCGTGGAGACCGGGCCGGACGGCCGCCCGCTCACCTCGGGCGTGAACGGCGCGAACGGCTCGGCCATCCCGGGCGACGTGCGCGGCCGCGCCACCGGCGCGACCGCGAGCGGGGAGAACACCGGCGCCGGCGAGGTCGCGCTGAACGTGCTCGACGGCAGCCCGGACTCCAAGTGGCTCGCCTTCGCCCCCACCGGCTGGGTGCAGATCGAGTTCGCCGAGCCGGTCACCATCACCCGCTACGGCCTGACCTCGGCGAACGACGCCCCGGAACGCGACCCTCGGGACTGGACCCTGCAGGGCTCCGACGACGGCACCACCTGGACCACAGTGGACAGCCAGAGCGGCCAGACGTTCGGCGACCGGCTCGAGGCCAGGGAGTTCCGCCTCGCCGCCACCGCCACGCACCGCTTCTACCGGCTGGACATCACCGCCAACGGCGGCGCGGACATCGTCCAGCTCGCCGAACTGCTGCTCGCCGACGACCAGCCGGCCCCACCGCCGCTGCCCGCGATGCGGTCCTACCCGGACAGCGGCCCGCCCGGCGGCTACACCAGCAAACCGCGCGCCGGGTTCACCGGGCTGCGTGCCTTCCACTACGTCGGCACCCAGACCGCGCCGCACGGCTACTCCTACAACAAGGTGTTCGACGTGCGGATCCCGGTGCGCGCCGACACCGAGCTGTCCTACACGGTGTTCCCCGAGCTCACCGGCAACGACCTGAAGTACCCGAGCACGAACGTCTCGGTCGACCTGGCCTTCACCGACGGCACCTACCTGTCCAGCCTGGGCGCGGTGGACCAGTACGGGTTCCCGCTCAGCCCCCGCGGGCAGGGCGCGGCCAAGTCGCTCTACGCCAACCAGTGGAACCTGGTGCGCTCGGCGATCGGCACGGTCGCCCGCGGCAAGACCGTCGCGCGGATCCTGATCGCCTACGACAACCCGAACGGCGCCGGCTCGTTCAACGGCTGGTTCGACGACATCACGCTCGGGCCCGCCGCGCCGCAGGCCCGCGTCACCCGCCTGTCCGACCACGTGCTCACCACCCGCGGCACGAACGCCAACGGCACGTTCTCCCGCGGCAACAACTTCCCCGCCACCGCGGTCCCGCACGGCTTCAACTTCTGGACCCCGGTCACCGACGCCGGTTCGCTGAACTGGCTCTACCGCTACCAGGAGGGCAACAACGCGCAGAACCGCCCCGCGCTGCAAGCGCTGTCGCTGTCCCACGAGCCGAGCCCGTGGATGGGCGACCGGCAGACCTTCCAGGTGATGCCCTCGGCCGCCGCCGGCGTGCCGGACGCGAACCGGGCCGCACGGGCACTGTCGTTCGACCACGCCAACGAGACCGCCAAACCGCACTACTACGGCGTGACGTTCGACAACGGCGTCAAGGCCGAGATCGCGCCCGCCGACCACGCGGCGGCGTTCCGGTTCACCTTCCCCGGCGGCGACGCGAACCTGATCTTCGACAACTTCGACGACGCCGGCGGTCTCACCCTCGACCCGGCCACGGGCACGCTGTCCGGGTTCACCGACGTGCGCAGCGGCAACTCCGCGGGCGCGGGCCGCATGTTCGTCTACGCGGCCTTCGACCGGCCGGTCACCGGCGGGGACATGCTGCCCGGCGAGGGACGGGACCACGTGCGCGGCTACCTGAAGTTCGACCCGGGCCGCGGCGGCGTCGTGGGCATGCGGATCGCGACCTCGCTGATCAGCGTCGACCAGGCGAAGCGCAACCTGGAGCAGGAGATCCCGGCGGGCACGGCGTTCGAGACGGTCCGCTCGGCCGCGCAGGCCGCGTGGGACCGCAAGCTCGGCGTGATCGAGGTCGAAGGCGCCAGCCGGGACCAGCTGACCACGCTCTACTCCAACCTGTACCGGCTGTTCCTCTACCCCAACTCCGGGTTCGAGAACGTCGGCACCACGCGCAGCCCGCGCCCCGCCTATGCGAGCCCGGTCTCGCCCAAGGCCGGGCCGGACACGCCGACGCACACCGGGTCGAAGGTCGTCGACGGCGAGATCTACGTCAACAACGGGTTCTGGGACACCTACCGCACCACCTGGCCCGCCTACGCGCTGCTCACGCCGGACGTGGCGGGCCGGATGATCGACGGGTTCCTCCAGCAGTACCGCGACGGCGGCTGGGTCGCGCGCTGGTCCTCCCCCGGCTACGCGAACCTGATGACCGGGACCAGCTCCGACGTCGCCTTCGCCGACGCCTACCTCAAGGGCGTGCGGGGCTTCGACGTGCAGGCGGCCTACGACGCGGCGATCCGCAACGCCACGGTCGCCCCGCCCAACGAGGACGTCGGGCGCAAGGGCCTGGAGCAGTCGATCTTCCTCGGCTACACGCCGACCTCGACCGGCGAGGGCATGTCGTGGGCGATCGAGGGCTACCTCAACGACTTCGGCATCGCGATGATGGCGCAGAAGCTGGCCGACGAGGCCGCGCCGGACGACCCGCGCCGCCGCGAGTACGCCGAGAACGCCGAGTACTTCCGCGGCCGCGCCCAGAACTACGTGCACATGTTCGACCCCGCGGTCGGGTTCTTCCAGGGCCGAGCCGCCGACGGCACGTTCCGCGTCCCGGCCGGTGAGTACGACCCGCGCGAGTGGGGTCACGACTACACCGAGACCAACGGCTGGAACATGGCCTTCACCGTGCCGCAGGACGGGCAGGGACTGGCCAACCTCTACGGCGGCCGCGACGGGCTCGCGCGGAAGCTGGACCAGTTCTTCGCCACGCCGGAGACCGCCGGGTTCCCCGGGGCGTACAACGGCCTGATCCACGAGATGCGGGAGGCCAGGGACGTGCGGATGGGCCAATACGGCCACTCCAACCAGCCCTCCCACCACATCGCCTACATGTACGACTTCGCCGGGCAGCCGTGGCAGACGCAGGCCCGGGTGCGGGAAGCGCTGTCCCGGCTGTACCTCGGCAGCGAGATCGGGCAGGGCTACCCTGGCGACGAGGACAACGGCGAAATGTCGGCGTGGTACGTGTTCAGCGCGCTCGGGTTCTACCCGCTGCGGATGGGCAGCCCGGAGTACGCGGTCGGTTCGCCGCTGTTCACCAAGGCGACGGTGCACCTCGCGGGCGGCCGGGACCTGGTGATCAACGCGCCGAAGAACAACGCCCGCAACGTCTACGTGCAGGGGCTGCGGGTCAACGGCCGGACGTGGAACTCGACGTCGCTGCCGCACGACGTGATCGCGGCCGGTGGCACGCTGGACTTCGCGATGGGCCCGAGCCCGTCGCGCTGGGGGGCGACGGAGGTCCCGCCCTCGCTCACGACGGGCGACTCGCCGCCCCAGCCGCCCGCGGACCTGACGACGCCCGGCGGGCCGCTGTTCGACAACACCTCGGCCACCCAGGCGCGCCCGCTGGAGACGGTCGACTGCCCGGTCCCCGGCCCGGTGACCGCGACGTTCTACACGCTCACCTCGGCCAAGGAGGCGGGGGACCCGAGCGCGTGGGTGCTGGAGGGCTCGGCCGACGGGCAGACCTGGACGCCGCTGGACAGCCGCTCCGGGGAGACGTTCACGTGGCGGCAGCAGACGCGGGCGTTCAAGATCGCCGAGCCGGGCGCGTACGCCCACTACCGGCTGCGGATCACGAGCAGCACAGGCGGCGCGGCGGGATTGGCGGAGGTGGAACTGCTCGGCACGAAGTGAGCGGGATGGGCGGTGATTGCCGCGCCCGGTCCGCGCCGGCGGTGCTCGGCAGAAGATGCTGGGGCGGGTGGTGCCAAGTGATTGTCGCGCCGGCGGGGCGCCGCCACTGGTGGATCGGCGCCACCGCGGACGCCCGCCCGGCCGGCCCCGCTCGGCGGCACGTGACTGCCGCGCCTGCTCCACCGACGTGCCCGGATTGTCCAGCTTGGAACTGCTCGGCGGGAAGGGAGCGTGGCGGCCGGTTACGGTAGGCGACGTGACCCGGACCCACTTCTTCTCCTCGTTCGAGGACGGTGATCCGCGGCCCATCTGCGGCGCGGTCGTGACCGTCGGCTCCGGGCCGGGGCGGGCGCCCGCGGCCAAGCCCGGCGTGGGGTTCACGGGGGTGCGCGCCGCCCGCTACACGGCGGACCAACCCGCTCGTCAGGTGCTGTTCGAAGTGGACTTCGCGATCGGCGCGGACACTCGACTGTCCTATGTGGTGTTCCCGGAGTCCGATGCCGGGCCGAGCTGGCGCAGCACCTTCGTCGCACTGGCCGTCGAGCTGGACGACGGCACCCTGATCGGGGGGTCGGCGCTCGACGCGGGCGAGTCCAAGACCCTCTACCTCGACCAGTGGAACCTCGTGCACCACCCCCTCGGCGAGGCCGCGGGCCGCCGGGCTCGGGCCGTCGTGCTGCTCGCCGAGCCGTCGCCGGGTGAGCCGGTGTCGGGCTGGGTCGACGACGTCGCGATCGCCGACGCGCCACCCGAAGGCCCGCGGGACCCGGTCGACTGGGTGCGCACCACGCGCGGCACCCACTCCAGCAACGAGTTCTCCCGCGGCAACACCTTCCCGGCCACCGCGATGCCGCACGGCTTCAACTTCTGGACCCCGGTGACCGACGCCGGGTCACTCGACTGGCTGTACGAGTACCACCGGCGCAACAACGCACAGAACCGGCCCGAGCTGCAGGCCTTCGCGGTCAGCCACCAGCCGAGCCCGTGGATGGGCGACCGGCACCCCTTCCAATTCCTGCCGGGAATCGGTCCGGTCACCGCGGACCGGAAGGCGCGGGCACTGGCGTTCTCCCACGACAACGAAACCGACCGGCCGCACCACTACGGGGTGCGCTTCGACAACGGCATCACCGTCGATCTCGCACCCACCGACCACGCCGCGCTCATCCGCTTCAGCTTCCCCGGCGAGGGCGGGTGGGTGCTGTTCGACAACGTCAACCGGCGCGGCGGCCTGCGCGTCGACCCGGCGCGCGGGGTGGTCACCGGGCACACGTGGGCACGCAGCCGCCTGTCCGTCGGCGCGCGCCGGATGTTCGTGTACGGCACCTTCGACCGGGCGGCCACAGGCGGCCGCCGCCTGCGCTGGCCCAACACCGGCTACCTGTCCTTCGACACACCGAAGGTCGAGCTGCGGATCGCGACCTCCCTGATCAGCCTGGAGCAGGCGCGCCGCAACCTCGAGCAGGAGATCCCGGCAGGCACCACCTTCGAGCAGGTCCGCGAGCGGGCGCGGGCGGCGTGGCAGGAGGTGCTCGGCCGGGTCGAGATCGACGGCGCCACCCCGGACGAGCTGACCACCTTCTACTCCGGCCTGTACCGGCTGTTCCTGTACCCGAACTCGGCCCACGAACAGACCCCGCGCGGAGTCCGGCACGCCAGCCCGGTGCGGCGCCGCTGGTGGCCGAGCACCCGCACCCGGACCGGGGCGAAGGTCGTGGACGGCCCGATGTCGGTCAACCACGGCTTCTGGGACACCTACCGCACGGTGTGGCCCGCGCTCGCGTTGCTGGCGCCGCGACGCTGCGGGGAGCTGATCGAGGGGTTCGTGCAGCAGTTCCGCGAGGGCGGCTGGATCGCGCGCTGGTCCTCCCCCGGCTACGCGAACCTGATGACCGGCACCAGCTCCGACGTCGCCTTCGCCGACGCCTACCGCAGAGGCGTGCGGAACTTCGACGTGCACGCCGCCTACGACGCCGCGCTGCGCAACGCGACCGTCACCCCGCCCGGCCGCGGCGTCGGGCGGCAGGGCCTGCGGGAGTCGATCTTCCTCGGCTTCACGCCGCTGACCACGCACGAGGGCCTGTCCTGGGCGCTGGAGGGCTGCCTCAACGACTTCGGCCTCGCCGCGCTCGCCGAGGAGCTGGGGCACACCGACGACGCCCGCTACTTCCGGCAGCGCGCCGCGCAGTACGTCAACCACTTCGACCCGGCCACCGGGTTCTTCCAGGGCCGTCACCACGACGGCCGGTGGCGCTGGGCGCCGGAGCACCACGACCCGGCCCGGTGGGGCTTCGACCAGCCCGAGACCAACGCCTGGAACACCGTGTTCTCCGTGCCGCACGACGGCGCCGGCCTGGCCGCGCTGCTCGGCGGCCCCGCGGGGCTGGAGTCCAAACTGGACACCTTCTTCGCCACCCCGGAGACGGGCCGCGTCCCGGGGTCCTACGGCGGGATCATCCACGAGATGACCGAGGCACGGGACGTCCGGCTCGGCCAGTACGGGCACTCGAACCAGCCCAGCCACCACATCCCGTGGATGTACTGCCACGCCGGCGCCGCGGCCAAGACGCAGGCGATCGTCCGGGAGGTGCTGACCCGCTGCTACCTGGGCAGCGAGATCGGGCAGGGCTACCCGGGCGACGAGGACAACGGCGAGATGTCCGCCTGGTACGTGCTCGCCGCGCTGGGCCTGTACCCGCTGGCGCCGGGCAACCCGGGTTACGTGCTGACCGCGCCGCTGTTCGAGCGGGCCCGGCTGCGCCTGGAGAACGGGCGGACGGTGACGATCAGTGCCCCCGGCCGCGGGCCCTACGTGCGGGGCGTGACGATCGACGGCAAGCCGCACCACTCGACCTGGCTGCCCCACGCCGACCTGGTCACCGCCGGCCACCTGGAGTTCGACGTCACGGACACCCCCACCGGCTGGGGTGATCCACCGCCGTCACTGGGCGCGCAGCCGCTGGCCGACGTCACCGGCGCCGGCAGCTGCGACGACGGCACCGACGTGACCCCGCTGTTCGCCGACACCACCGCCACGCAAGTCACGTTCGGCTCGCGCACCCCGGTGATCGAGTGCACCGTCGGCGAACCGGCGCGGGTCGAGCTCTACACCCTGACCTCCGCCGCCCGCGGCGGCGACCCGCGCGACTGGGTGCTGGAAGGCACCACCGACGGGGAGTCGTGGGTGCGGCTGGACGAGCGTCGCGGCGAGCGGTTCCGGTGGCGGCGGCAGACCCGCCCGTTCTCCATCGCCGAGCCCGGCACGTACCGTGCCTACCGGCTGCGGATCACCGCGGCGACCGGGCGGCGGACCGCGCTGACCGAATGGGAACTGCTCGGGGGCCGTGCATGAGGGTGTGGAAGGTGGCCCAGGACCGGCTGGTCGCCGCCGATCCGGGGCTGGTGCGGTTGCGGCTGGCCGGGATCGCGGTGGGCGGGATCGTGTTGTCGATCCTGGTGCTGCTCCTGCTCGGCCGCCCGATCCCGACGATCATGGTGGCCAGCATCGCGGCGATGAACTCGGCGTTCAGCGTCAACGACAAGACGCCGAAGGACCAGGCGATCACGCTCGTGCTGGTCATGCTGTGCGGGTCGGCCTCGCTCACCGTCGCCGCGTTCGGCGCCACCGCTCCCCCGCTGGACAGCGTGCTGTTCGTGCTGCTGATCTTCCTCGCGGTCTACGCGCAGCGGTTCGCGCCGCGCGGCACCGCGATGGGCGCGCTGTCGTTCTTCATGTTCTTCTTCGCGATGTTCCTCGCGATCCACCCGCGCCAGCTGCCCGAATACATCCTCGCCCTGGCGATCGGGCTCGCCGCGAACGCCGTGATGCGGTTCGCGGTGCTGCGGCGGCGCCCGGAGGGCGAGCTGCTGCGGGCCCGCCGCGCGTTCCGCGCCCGGATCAGCGCCGTGGTGCGGGCCGCGGCCGCGTGCCTGGCCAGCGGCGGCAGCGAGTGGCGGATCAACCAGCTGCGCAAGGCCGACACCCGCCTGCACGAGGCCGTCCTGATGATCGAGGACACCATCGGCGACCTGTTCGACGAGACCGGCACGCAGCTGCTGCGCCGCCGCCTGCTCGCCGTGGAGCTGGCCTGCCAGTGGCTCGCGATCACCGTGCGCCGCGCCGCGGAGGAGGGCGCGCTGCCGGAGGCGGTCCGCGACGACCTGATCGCGAGCCTGCTGCGGCTGGACTCCCTGATCGAGCGCGATCCCCGCGACCTGCCGGTGATCAGCGACACCGAGGAGTTCAGCAAGATGCTGGTCGCCGGCAGCCGGCTCGCCGAGCGCACCGAACCCGGCGACGAGGTGCGCCGCGCGATCGCCGAGCTGGCGCTGGCCGACGTCAACGCGCAGCGCGTCGCCGAGAAGGACTACTCGGCCGAGACCGAACTGCCCGAGGAGGAGACCGAAGAGGAGCCCAAGAAGGTCCTCGCCTACGACAACCGCACCCGCAGCGCGATCCAGGCGATGGTCGGCGGCGGGCTCGCGGTGCTCGGTGGCGAGTTCATCTCCGACTCCCGCTGGTACTGGGCGGTGCTGACGGTGTTCGTGGTGTTCCTCAACACCAGCACCGCGGGCGCGACGTTCGTGAAGGGGTTCCGCCGCGTCACCGGCACCCTGGGCGGGATCTTCGGCGGGATGCTGCTGGCGCTGATGGTCACCGGCAACACGGTCGCCACGGTGGTGCTGATCCTGGTGTGCGTGTTCTGCCTGGTGTACGTGGCGCGGGTGTCGCAGCTGCTGATGGCCTTCTTCATCACCTGCATGCTGGGCCTGCTCTACAGCCTGCTCGGCACGTTCAGCGTCGAGGTGCTGTGGGTGCGGGTGGCCGAGACCGCGATCGGCGCGGCCGCGGGCCTGATCGCGGCGGTCCTGGTGGTGCCGGTGCGCACCCGCACCGTGATGGTGTCCGACATCGACGACGCGCTGACGGACCTGTGCGAGTTCCTGGCCGGCGCGGAGGCGCTGCTGTCCGGGCGGGAGAACGTGAACGTGATCGAACTCTCGCGCGAGCTGGACCGCTCGGTGGAGAAGGTGCGCACCACGATCGAGCCGTTGACCCACCCGATCAGCCTCGCCAGCCGCCGCGACTACGGCTGGTACGTGATGAGCACGCTGGAACGGCTGGCGTTCCGGGCGCGGCAGATCGCGGCCCGCTCCGAACCGGGCCTGCTGCCCGCCGACGACCGGCTGACCGCGGTGATCGAGCGGATCAGCCGCAACGTCGACGTGCTGCGTGACGCCCTCGACGGCGACGAGCGCGGGAAGCTGGTGCGCAACACCGCCGCGCCGGAGACCCGTGAGACGGACGACGCCCAGGCACGCTCCGTGCTCACCAGCCTGGGCCGCCTGGAGGCCGGGATCGTCGCGCTGGGCAGGGCGTTCGAGGTGCCGGTGGCCGATTCGACTCGATCGGTTCAGCAGAACGTGAGGCGACGCACCACGTCAGCGCAGGCAGAGGGCGATAGGGTCACCAGCACAAGCCAAGATTCCGTCCGCAGGAGTACGCAATGACCCAAGCCCCCGTCAACGTCACCGTAACCGGCGCCGCCGGCCAGATCGGCTACGCGCTGCTGTTCCGCATCGCGTCCGGTCAGCTGCTCGGCCCGGACACGCCGGTGAAGCTGCGGCTGCTGGAGATCCCGCAGGCGGTCAAGGCGGCCGAGGGCACGGCGCTCGAGCTGGAGGACGGCGCGTTCCCGCTGCTCGCGGGCATCGACATCTTCGACGACGCGAAGCAGGCTTTCGCCGGCGCCAACGTGGCGCTGCTGGTGGGCGCGCGCCCGCGCACCAAGGGCATGGAGCGGGCCGACCTGCTGGAGGCCAACGGCGGCATCTTCAAGCCGCAGGGTGAGGCGATCAACGCCGGCGCCGCCGACGACATCCGCGTCCTGGTGGTCGGCAACCCCGCCAACACCAACGCCCTCATCGCGCAGTCGCACGCGCCCGACGTCCCGGCCGAGCGGTTCACCGCCATGACCCGCCTGGACCACAACCGCGCCGTCGCCCAGCTGGCGAAGAAGCTGAACGCGCCGGTCAGCGAGATCAAGAAGCTGACGATCTGGGGCAACCACTCCGCCAGCCAGTACCCGGACATCTTCCACGCCGAGGTCGCCGGCAAGAACGCCGCCGAGGCCGTCAACGACGAGAAGTGGCTGGCCGAGGAGTTCATCCCGCGCGTGGCCAAGCGCGGCGCGGAGATCATCGAGGCCCGTGGCGCGTCGTCGGCCGCGTCGGCCGCCAACGCCGCCATCGACCACATCTACAACTGGGTCAACGGCACCCCCGAGGGTGACTGGACCTCGATGGCCGTGCCGTCCGACGGTTCCTACGGTGTGCCGGAGGGCCTGATCTCCTCCTTCCCGGTCGTCTGCAAGGACGGCAAGTACGAGATCGTCCAGGGCCTGGAGATCAACGAGTTCTCCCACGGCCGCATCGACGCGTCGGTCAACGAGCTGGCCGAGGAGCGCGAGGCCGTGAAGAAGCTCGGTCTCATCTGATTTTCCTGGTGGTGCGCGGAGGGCCGGTTCCCTGACGGGGGCCGGCCCTCCGGCGTCAGCGTGGTGATCATGACTGCGATCGATCCGCCGCGCGGGCTCGCCGAGCGGCTGCGCGACACCCGCGCCCGGCTGGAGGCCGACGTCGACCTGTGGGTGGCGTCTTCCGGTGAGGCGCGCGTGCACCTGATCCCGCTGTCCTACCTGTGGGACGGCGCCGCGTTGCTCGTCGCCACCCCGCGTGACTCGCTCACCAGCCGGAACCTGCTGGCCGACGGCCGGGTGCGCCTGGGCCTCGGCCCGACGCGGGACGTCGTCCTCGTCGACGGCGTCGCCGAGCCGGTCGAGCCGGACGCGGCGGCGTGCGAGGCGTTCGCCGCGCGGACCGGGTTCGACCCGCGTGCGGAGACCCAGCCGTACCAGTACTTCCGGATCCGGCCGACGCGGGTGCAGGCCTGGCGGGAGGCCAACGAGCTGCCGGGACGCACCCTCATGCGCGACGGGCACTGGCTCGGCTGACCGGGCGGCGCTACCTTGCCCCGATGGGGAAGTTCATCACCATCGGCTACGGGGACAGCGCGGGCTACGAGCGGACTGCCGAGGAGGTGCGGACGGCCGCCCACGAGCACGACTCCCGGTTGCGCGCCGCCGCGGTCGAGATGGGGATCGCGGGCGAGCCGGTGCAGGTGCGCAATCACGACGCGGCCGGCACCCAGGTGACGCCGGGCCCGTTCCTGCGGTCGGACCTGCCGGTCGCCGGGTTCGCGATCATCGAGGCCGACACGCTGGAGGAGGCCACGCGGATGGTGGCCGGGACCCCGTGCGCGGTGGCGCACGGGGTGGTCGAGGTGTGGCCGCTCCAGGGCTGACCTCCGGCTAGTCGATGCCCTCGACGATGCGGAAGTCGCGCTCGACGCCGTCGGCGAGGACGGCCAGCGCCTCCTGGTAGGCCGCGCTCTCGCGCGCCGCGACGGCCTGCTCGAAGCTGTCGAACTCGACCAGGACGGTGCGCTCGGCGATCCCGGCGTCGTGCGCGACGACCCGGCCGCCGAGGATGAGGGGCCGCCCGCCCGCGGCCCGGACGGCCGGACTGGCCAGTTTGTTGTAGGCAGCCAGCTTTTCGGGGTCGGAGATGGTGCGGTAGACGCTGACCCAGTAGCCCTTGGGCATGGAACCTCCAGTGTTGTGATGGGTGCTCTGACTTATGAGCGTCGGCGGGCGAGCGCGAGGCTGGTCAGCGTCGTGATCGCCATGGCGCCGATGCCGATCAGCGCCGCGGTGGTGTAAGCGCTGTCGTCGGGGAAGAGGAGGCCGGGGCCGGTGCCCGCGGCGAGGACGAGGCCGCCGAGGGCGCTGCCCAGGGAGTAGCCGACGCTGCGGACGACGTAGTTGAAGCTCATGGCGCTCGACGTCTCGCTCTTGGGGGTGACGGCCAGGATGACGCCGGGCATCGCGGCCGAGAAGCCGCCGACGCCGAAACCGAGCACGCCCATCGCCGCGAACAGTTCGGCCAGGTCCGACCGGGCCGTCGCGAACAGGGCGAACCCGCCGCCGATCACGACGGCGCTGCCGGCCAGGAGCAGGGGGTCGGCGATCCGCGTCCGCAGCCGCTGCGTGAGCTTGCCTGCGACGAACCCCAGCACCGAGAACGGGATGAGGACCAGCCCGGCGACGAAGGTCGTCAGCCCGAAGCCGTAGCCTGCGCCGGGCGGCGTCTGCGCGTACCGGGTGATGAGGGTGAGCAGGAGGTACATGCCGATCCCGCCGACGAACATGGCGAGGTTCGCCCCGGCGACCGCCGGGTGCCGCACCGCCCGCACATCCACCAGGGGCGTCCTGCTGCGCAGCTCGACGACGGCCCAGGCGCAGAGCAGCACCACCGCGACGACGGCGAGTCCCGCCGCCACGGCGAGGTGGCGGCTCCACAGGGTCCGTTCGCCTGCCAGGAACAGCACCAGGAGCAGCGCGGCGGCCAGGACGATCGTGCCCGCCACGTCCAGACGGGCGGAGCGGCCCGCGGGGGCTTCGGGCATGGAGCGCCACGCGGTCAGGAGTGCGGCGGCGGTGACGATCAGGCCGAGGCCGTAGGCGGCCCGCACCCCGCCGAGTTCGGCGAGCAGTGCGGTCAGCGGGTAGCCGACGCCGGCCCCGATGATCGAGACCACCGAGATCAGGGCGATCACGGCCGCGCCGCGCTCCTCGGGGAGGTGGTCCCGGGCCACGCCCATCATCAGCGCCGTGAGCCCGAGGCCGACGCCCTGGGCCGCCCTCCCGGCCAGCAGGCACGCGAACGGCAGCGGCAGCACGGTGAGCGCGCTGCCGGCGACGATGATCGCCAGCGTGGCGAGGATCGTGGCCCGCCGGTGCGGGCCGGCTCCGAGCCGGCCCAGGACGGGCGTGGCGACGGCGCCGCTGAGCAGCGCGACGGTCAGCGTCCACTGCGCGCTGTCGAGCGAGACGTGGAACGAGGTCGCCACGCTGGTGATGAGCGGTGTCCCGAGGCTGCCGACCGCCGCCACGACCAGAGCGATGAACATCAGGGCGGGGACCAGCAGCCGCGGCTCGGAACGCGCCGCCGGGAACGCCTTCACCGCGACCTCGCCTGCCCGGTCACTTTTTCGACCCTTCGCGGTCCCGGCTTTCGAGCTCTGCCAGGTGCTTCAGCGCCGGAAGGGCCGCCACCAGCGCCTCGACCTCCTCGCCGGTCAGCTCGCCGATCAACCGCTCGAACGCGTTGACGCCGGCCTGGCGCCGCGTCCGGACGTAGGAGGCGCCGGCCTCGGTCAGGCACACCAGCGTGACCCGCTTGTCGGCCGCGTCGCCCCGTCGCTCGACCAGGCCGGCCTCCTCCATCACCCGGACCAGTGCGGTCATCGCGGGCTGGGTGACGCCCTCGATCGCGGCCAGATCGGTGATGCGCCGTGGGCCGGTCCGGTCCAGGGTGGCCAGGGTGGCGGCGGAGGTCAGGCTCATGTCCCGGGGCAGGCGTCTCACGGCGCTGGTGGCCAGGCCGTAGAGGGCGGCCCCGATGGCGGCAGCCGCGCCGGGAGCGGTGTCTTGACGGCTCACGGCAGAAGCATAGCATCTTTATATACATCGTTTATGTAAGTTGTCGTCCAGCCCACCTTTTCGTTGTGGGAGAAGGGATTTTGTGCCCTCTCCGGCTCGCGGATAGCGTCGGATTCATGGAGTGGAGCTTGAAGCCGGCCGAGGAGCTGGCTGCCGCGTTGCGTGCCGGTGCGGTGTCCTCAGTGGAACTGACCGACGAGGCCATCGACCGCATCGAGCGCGAGGACAAGGCGGTCAACGCGATCTGCGTGCCGGACTTCGACCGCGCGCGAGCCGCCGCGCGCGCCGCGGACCGGGCTCGCGCCCGCGGCGAGGACCGGCCGCTGCTCGGGATTCCGGTGACGGTCAAGGAGTCCTACGACGTGGCCGGGTTGCCGACGACCTGGGGCATGCCGCAACACCGGGAGTTCCGGCCCGCCGAGGACGCGGTGCAGGTTTCGCGGCTCAAGGCCGCGGGCGCGGTGGTGCTGGGCAAGACGAACGTGCCGTTGGGGCTGCAGGACATCCAGACCTTCAACGAGATCTACGGCACCACCGGCAACCCGTGGGACCACGACCGCACGGCGGGCGGGTCCTCCGGCGGATCGGCGGCGGCTCTGGCGTGCGGGTTCGGCGCGTTGTCCATCGGCTCCGACCTCGCCGGTTCGCTGCGCACCCCCGCGCACTTCTGCGGCATTTCCGCGCACAAGCCGACGCTCGGGCTGGCGGCGCCGCGCGGCATGGTCGCGCCGCCGGGGCCGGCCTTGCCGGTCGACCTCGACCTCGCCGTCGTCGGTCCGATGGCCCGCACCGCCCGCGACCTCGCGCTCCTGCTCGACGTCATGGCCGGCCCGGACCCGCTGACGGCCGGCAAGGCGCACCAGGTGGCGCTGCCGCCCGCACGTCACGAGCGGCTGAGCGACTTCCGGGTCCTGGTGCTGGACGAGCATCCGCTCCTCCCGACCGGGGCCGCGGTGCGGGCGGGCGTGCACCGGGTGGCCGCCGCGCTCACCGACGGCGGCGCCCGCGTCGAATGGCACAGCGGGCTGCTGCCCGACCTGGCCGAAGCCGCGACGCTCTACATGCAGTTGCTGATCTCCGGCGCCGTCGCGCGGTTCCCCATCGACGACGAGCAACTGCGGGCCCGCGTGGCCGGGCTGAGCGCGGACGACGGCAGCCTCGACGCCGTGCGGTTGCGCGCCATGGTGTTCAGCCACCACGACTGGCTGGCCGCGAACCACCGCCGCGAACTCCACCGCCGCGGCTGGCGGCAGTTCTTCGCCGAGTTCGACGCCGTGGTCTGCCCGATCACGCCGACGCCCGCGTTCCCGCACGACCACAGCCCGAACCCGATGGAACGCCGCATCGACATCGACGGCGCCGGCTACCCGTACTTCGACCAGCTCGTCTGGGCCGGCGTGGCGACGATGCCCGGCCTGCCCGCGACCGCGATCCCGGCCGGCCGCTCCCCCGAGGGCCTGCCGGTGGGGGTGCAGCTCATCGGCCCGATGTTCGAGGACCGCACCCCGCTGCGCCTGGCCGAACTGCTGGAGCACGAGATCGGCGGCTTCCAGGCGCCGCGGTAGGGCGCCCCACCGGAGGGCCCGCCGCGGACGAGGCGCGCGGGCGGGCCCTCCGGTCGGCCGTCCGTTCAAGTGCGCCGGGCGTTGATGAGCCAGTGTGCCGCGCCGTACAGCACGCCCCGGTCGGTGAGGTGGGCGGCGATGTCGGCTCTGAGAGCGTCGATGGCGTGGGCGCGCCGTTCGTTGTCGAGTTGGCGCAGCGCAGAGGCGAAGTTGCCGGTGATGAAGTCGAACGCGTCCTCGACATCGCGGCCGTAGTACATGGGCATGGACAGGTCCGTCATCTCGATGTCGGCGAAGCCTGCTTCGGTGAGCAGCTGACGCACTCGGTCAGGGTCACTCAGCGAGAAGGGGGTCGGAGCCTCGGGTGGTGGCGGTGGAAGCTCACGGCCCCCGGACGCGATGGTGCGAAAGGTCCTGATGCCCTCGTTGCGGTCGAGCGCCTGCCAGGTCAGCTGCACGAAGCGGCCGCCTGGCTGGATGGCGCGTGCGATGTTGGCGAACGCCGCCTGCCGGTCGCCGAAGAACATGGTGCCGTGCCTGCTGACAGCGACGTCGAAGCGCGACTCACCGAAGTCGTGGAGTTGCGCGTCCGCCTGGACAAAGGCCGCGTTGGTCAGCCGCTCCTCCGCTGCCAGTGCGCGCGCGAGGTCCAGCAGCGTCGACGACAGGTCGACGCCCAGCGCCGAACCTCCACGGGCGATGCGGGCCGCGTCACGAGTGACTTGACCGCTGCCGCATCCGATGTCCAGGATCGCGGAATCCTGCTGGATTTCGGCCGCCTTCAACAGTTCGCCGTGGTAGCCGGACATACCCTCGTCGAAGCGTTCGGCGCGCTCGGTCCAGAACGCTCCATTGCCACCGTCCCAGGAGCGGAACTGATCGGTGTTGGACGAGTCGACGGTCGGTGTGTCGGTCACGGTCTCTCCCCCTGGCAGCAGTGACGGGGGTCCGGCACGGCGCGGATCGCGAGGAACCCCGTCGGCTCGCGGCTGAGGCGTTCGAACCGTTCGGGGTCGAGCGCCTCAGCCGCGGGTGACGGGCGGGGTTCGAGCAGCCGCTCGACCAGGAACCCGGCCGCGCGCAGCTCCTCGCAGG
Source organism: Amycolatopsis sp. ATCC 39116 (assembly GCF_000231075.2). NCBI lineage: Bacteria > Bacillati > Actinomycetota > Actinomycetes > Pseudonocardiales > Pseudonocardiaceae > Amycolatopsis > Amycolatopsis sp. ATCC 39116. Next base: position 139,687 of record NZ_AFWY03000008.1, read on the forward strand.
TCTGCTCCAGCGGGGAGAGCCAGTAGCGGACCCGCCAGCCGCGGCTCCACACCTCCTCGACCACGCGCGGCTCGAAGTAGTTGCCGCCGTGCCGGAGCCAGTCGCCGAACGGGTGCTGCCGGGACAGCACCAGCGCCCCGCCCGGCCGGAGCACGCGGCGCAGCTCCCGCAGCAGCGCCACCCGGTCATCGACGTACTCCACGGCCAGCGCGAACAGCACCCGGTCCACCGAGGCGTCCGGCAGCCAGTCGAGCGGCTCGGCGAGGTCGTGCACGCGGAACTCCCCGGCCGGGACGCGGCGCCGGGACAGCTCGACCATCTGCGGGCTGATGTCCACGCCGACCACCGCCGCGCCCCGCGCCACCAGCTCCTCCGCGTACAGGCCCGGACCGCACGCGGCGTCGAGCACCCGCAGACCGGCGACGTCCCCGAGCAGGCCCAGGCACGCCGGCCGGTCCAGGTGCGCGTTGTAGAAGCCGTCCCGCGCGTGGTCGAGGAACTCCTCGGCGAAGACGTCGTACTGCGCCTCCCGCCCGACCTCCATCACGCGCCGGTCAGGCCGCGGCGCGCCAGGAGCGGCGCGATCTCCGGGTCCCGGCCGCGGAAGTCGCGGAAGAAGCCCATCGGGTCACCGGCGCCGCCGCGGGAGAGCAGCGTGGCCCGGAAGTGGTCGCCGTTCTCGCGCTTGAGACCGCCGTTCTCCTTGAACCACTCCACGGTGTCGGCGTCGAGCACCTCACTCCAGATGTAGGAGTAGTACCCGGCCGAGTAGCCGCCGCTGAACACGTGCGCGAAGTAGGTGCTGCGGTAGCGCGGCGGGATCGCCGGCACCGCCACCCCGGCCTTCTCCAGCGCGGCGGCCTCGAACGCGGCGACGTCGCCGACCGCGTCCTCGGTGCCCAGCCCGTGCCAGGCCTGGTCCAGCAGCGACGCGGCCAGGTACTCGGTGGTGGCGAAGGGCTGACCGTACTGGGCCGACTCCTCCAGCCGCTCCACCAGGCGCTGCGGCAGCGGCTCACCGGTCTCGTGGTGCTTGGCGTAGTTGGCCAGCACCTCCGGCCACAGCATCCACATCTCGTTGACCTGCGACGGGTACTCCACGAAGTCCCGCGGCACGTTGGTGCCGGAGAACTTCGGGTAGCGCACATCCGACACCAGCGCGTGCAGCGCGTGCCCGAACTCGTGGAACAGGGTGGTGACCTCGTCGAAGGTGAGCAGCGTCGGCTCACCGGCGGGCGGCTTGGCGATGTTGAGGTTGTTGACCACCACCGGCCGCTCGCCCAGCAGGTGCGACTGGTCGACGAAGGTGTTCATCCACGCGCCGCCGCGCTTGGAGTCGCGCGTGTAGTAGTCGCCGAGGAACAGGCCCAGCGGGCTGCCGTCGGCGTCGAAGACCTCGAACACCCGCACGTCCGGGTGGTAGACGGGCAGGTCGTGGCGCTCGGTGAAGCTGAGCCCGTACAACCGGCTCGCCGCGTAGAGGACGCCGTCGCGCACCACGCGGTCCAGCTCGAAGTAGGGCCGCAGCGTCGCGTCGTCGAGGTCGAACTTCGCCTTGCGGACGCGTTCGGCGTAGAAGGCCCAGTCCCAGGGCTCGAGCGTGGCGCCGGGGTGGTCCTGCTCGAGGTAGGTCTGCAGCTCGGCGGCGTCGCGGCGGGCGTTGGCCACGGCGACGGGCGCGAGCCGCTCCAGCAGCCCGACGGCGGCCTCGGCGGTGCGGGCGGTCTCGTCGGAGATCACGTACGCCGCGTGGTTGGGGTGGCCGAGCAGGGCGGCCTTCTCGGCGCGCAGCTGCACGATCCGCGCCAGCACGGCCGAGTTGTCGTTGTCGTTGCCGCGGTTGCCGCGCGAGATCGACGCGGTGAACAGCCGTTCCCGCAACGCCCGGCTCTCCAGCGAGGACAGCAGCGGCTGCGAGGTGGGCAGGTTCAGCGTGAGCAGGTACCCCTCGACACCGCGGGAGGCGGCGGCCTCACGCGCGGCGGCGATCGTGCCGTCGGACAGCCCGGCCAGCTCCGCCGCGTCCTCGACCAGCACGGCCAGGTCGTTGGTGTCGCGCAGCAGGTTCTCCTGGAACCGGGTGGACAACGTGGACAGTTCCTCGTTGAGCACCCGCAACCTGGCCTGCTGGCTCTCGTCGAGCCCGGCGCCGGCGCGCTGGAAGTCGGTGTAGGTGCGCTCCAGCAGCCACGCCGACTCCTCGTCCAGCCCCAGCTGGTCGCGCCGGTCGTAGAGGTCCTTGACGCGGGCGAACAGCCGCGGGTTCAGGTGGATGGCGTCGGAGTGGGCGGCCAGCTTCGGCGCGATCTCGGCCTGCAGCTCCTGCCGCGCCGGGTTGGTGTCGGAGGAGGTGAGGTTGAAGAACACCGACGAGACGCGCTGCAGCAGGCGGCCCGAGGTGTCCAGCGCCACGATCGTGTTCTCGAACGTCGCCGGCTCCGGGTTGCCTGCGATGGCCTCGATCTCCGCGGCGTGCTCGGCCAGGCCGGCCGCGAACGCCGGGCCGAAGTGCTCGTCGGCGATCCGGTCGAACGGGGGCAGACCGTAGGGCAGGTCGCTCGCCTGCGAGAACGGGTTGTCCGGTGTCATCCAGCGCGGCCCTTCTGTCCTGTCGACCCTCCGATCTCCGCGTCGGAGGACGTCTTCTTCTTCCTACCGCGCTTCGGCGCCGGCGGCACCACCCCGGCCAGATCCGCACTGTGGTCGTTGACGCGCACCACGAACGGGCGCACCTCGGTGTAGCGGACCACGGAGATCGACGCCGGGTCGACCACGATCCGCTGGAACGCGTCGAGGTGCTGCCCCAGCGCGTCGGCCAGGATGGACTTGAGCACGTCGCCGTGGCTGCACAGCAGCCAGACGGCGTGGTCGCCGTGCTCGGCGGTGATCCGCGCGTCGTGCTCGCGCACCGCGGCGACCGCGCGGGCCTGCATGCCTGCCAGGCCCTCGCCGCCGGGGAACACCGCGGCCGAGGGGTGGGCCTGCACGACCCGCCACAGCGGTTCCTTGACCAGGTCCTTCAGCTCGCGGCCGGTCCACTCGCCGTAGTCCACTTCGGACAGGCGCGGTTCGACGGTGCGGGTGAGGCCCCGCTCGGCGACGAGCGGGGCCACCGTGTTCTTGCAGCGCAGCATCGGCGAGCACACGACCTCGGCCAGCGGCACGCCGGCCAGCCGCTCCACGAGCGCCTGAGCCTGCGCGCGGCCGGTGTCGTCGAGCCCGACCTTGGGGGTCCGCCCGGCCAGCACGCCCGACCCGTTCGCGGTCGAGCGGCCGTGCCGAAGCAGGATCACGGTAGCCACGCCGCCAACCTACATGGCGGGACCCGCGTTCGGATCAAGGACGCCGGTGGCGACCAGCACGATGAGCAGCACGCCGAGCGCGATCCGGTAGATCACGAACGGCACGTAGCTCTTGGTCTTGATGAAGTTCATCAGCCATGCGATCACCAGGTAGCCGACGCCGAAGGCGACCAGGGTGGCCAGGATCGTCGGCCCCCACTGCGGGCTGTGCTCGCCACCGATGTCGGTGAGCTTGTACAGGCCGGAGGCGAAGACCGCGGGCACGGCCAGCAGGAACGCGTACTCGGTGGCGTCGGCGCGGGTGTAGCCGAGGAACAGGCCCGCGGTGACGGTGCCGCCGGAGCGGGACACGCCGGGGATCAGCGCCATGGCCTGGGCGAAGCCGTAGCCGAGACCATGCGGGACGGTGAGGTGGTCCAGCGTCCGGTACTGGCGGCCCACCCGGTCGGCGATGAGCAGCAGGATGCCGAACCCGATCAGCGTCGTCGCGGTGAGGCGCAGGTCGCGGAACGCGCTGTCGATGGCGTCCTGGAACAGCAGGCCGAGCACCGCGATCGGCAGCGACCCGACGATGATCAGCCAGCCGAGGCGGGCGTCCGGGTCGTGGCGCGCCTCCCGCTGGTAGAGCGAGCGCCACCAAGCGGCCAGGACGCGGCCGATCTTCTTCGAGAAGTAGAGGATGACCGCCAGCTCGGTGCCGATCTGGGTGACCGCGGTGAACGCCGCGCCGGGGTCGTCCCAGCCGGCGAGCGCCGCGGTGATGCGCAGGTGGGCGCTGGAGGAGATGGGGAGGAACTCGGTCAGGCCCTGGACCAGGCCGAGGACGAGTGCTTCGAACCAGCCCATGCTCACCGGGCCTTCGGGGAAATCAGTCGCGTTCGCACGGTGGGAGAGGCTATCGGCGGCGCGGATCACTCGATGAGCCGCCTTCGTCAAGTTCTTTACAGTACTTTCGTTACGCCCGCCCGTCGCCCACCGCCACCCTCAACGGTGGCGCTCCGCGCCGCAGCTACGCCCTCCCGTCTCCCACCGCCACCCTCAACGGTGGCGCTCCGCGCCGCAGCTACGCCCTCCCGTCTCCCACCGCCACCCTCAACGGTGGCGCTGCGCGCCGCAGCTACCCCCTCCCGTCTCCCACCGCCACCCTCAACGGTGGCGCTCCGCGCCGCAGCTACTCTCTGTGCATGCAGAAGCGACAGCTGGGCAGGTCGGGGTTGCGGGTCTCCCGGATGGCGCTCGGCACGATGTCCTGGGGCGCGGAGACCGACGCCGACGAGGCGGCCAGCCAGCTCGTCGCGTTCGTCGAGGCGGGCGGGACGCTCGTGGACACCGCCGACATCTACTCCGGCGGCGAGAGCGAGCGGATCCTCGGGGGCCTGCTGGGCGACCTGGTGCCGCGTGACGAGATCGTCGTGGCGACCAAGGCCGTCGCCCGGCGCACCGACGGGCCGTTCGGCGGGGGCGCCTCCCGCGGCGCGTTGTTGTCCGCGTTGGAGGGGTCGCTGCGGCGGCTCGGCGTGGACCACCTGGACCTGTGGCAGCTGCACGCGTGGGACGACTCGGTGCCGCTGGAAGAGACGCTGTCGGCGCTGGACCACGCGGTGACCTCGGGCAAGGTCCGCTACACCGGGGTGTGCAACTACGCGGGCTGGCAGCTGGCCTCGGCCGCGGCGGCCCGGCCGGCCGGGCTGGTCGCCACGCAGGCCGAGTACTCGCTGGTGGAGCGCGGGGTGGAGCGCGAGCTGGTCCCGGCGGCCCGCCACCACGGGCTCGGCGTGCTGCCGTGGGCGCCGCTGGGCCGCGGGGTGCTGACCGGCAAGTACCGCCACGGCACGCCGGCCGACTCGCGGGGCGCGTCGGCCGAGTACGCCGGCTACGTCGAGCAGCACCGCACCGAGCGGGCGGCGCGGATCGTCGAGGCGGTCGCCACCGCGGCCGACGGGCTGGGGGTGTCGCCGCTGGTGGTGGCGCTGGCGTGGGTGCGGGACCGGCCGGGCGTGGTCGCGCCGGTGGTCGGGGCGCGCGACACCGGGCAGCTGACCGGGTCGCTGGCGGCGGAGGAGATCGCCCTGCCGGTCGCGATCTCCTCGGCGCTGGACGACGTCAGCGCGGTCGAGTTCGGTTACCCCGAGCGGGGCACGAAGTGACCGTGGGGTGGATGGCACGTGACGCGGCGGGGTTTTCAGGGGATGCTGGAGGAAACAGAGGAATGCGATCCGGAGGTCTTGTGCGCTCCTCCGCCACCGTCGGGACCGGTGTCGTGCTGGTCTGCGCCCTGGTGCTGAGCGGGTGCTCGTCGAAGTCCGGTGACTCCACCGACACGCTGCAGGTCGTGGCCGACCCGGTCGCGGCGACGGCGCCCGTGTCGCCCCAGCCTGCCGCCGCCCCCGCGGGCACCGTGATCGCCTCCCCCGAGATCACCGCGCTGGCCGCCGACCCGGCCACCGGGACGCTGGCCGTCGCCGTGCCGGACGCCGTGCTGCTGTACCAGGCCGCTGACCTGGCGGCCGCCCCGGTGCGGGTGCCGGTCGCCGGGCGGGCCGAGCACCTGCGCGTGTCCGGCGGGGTGCTGCTGGCCACGCTCCCCGCGGCCGGGCAGGTCGCCCGGATCGCCTTGCCCGGCGGCGAGGTGAGCACCCTGGCCGTGGCCGGTCAGCCGGCCGGCGCGGTGGTCGAGGGCGACCGGACGGTGGTCGCGGTGCGGGACCGCAAGGCCGTGGACGTGTTCACCGGCGACCAGCTGACCAAGACGATCGAGGGCCAGCTCTACAGCGCCGACGACGTGCTGCAGGCCGGCGGGAACACCGTCGTGCTGGACGAGTTGCGCACCGCCGTGTTCTCGGTGGACGTGGACGGCGGCACCGTGGCCGAGGGCCTGCGCGCCGGCGACGGCGCCACCAACGCGGTCGCGGACTCCTTCGGCCGGGTGCTCGTGGTCGACACCCGCGCCGGTGCCCTCCTGGCGTTCTCCACCGGCCCGCTGTTGCTGCGGCAGCGGTACCCGGTTCCCGGCGGGGCGTACGGCCTCGCCTACGACGCGCAGCGCGCGCTGGCGTGGGTGACGCTCACCGAGCGCAACGAGGTCGTCGGGTTCGACGTGCGCGGCGGCGAACCGGTCGAGAAGTACCGTTTCCCGACGGTCCGGCAGCCGGATTCGGTTACCGTCGAGGAGCGGAGCGGGCGGGTGGTCGTCGGCTCCGCGGCGGGAGAAGGGGTCCAGGTGATCCAGCCATGAAGCACCAGGAGGCGGTGGTCGACGAGGACTGGGAGTACCGCCGGTTGCAGTTGCCACCCGGCGTCTCCCGGCGGGCCGCGGCCACGCAGCTGTCCATCAACGCCGAGTACGGCGGGTGGGAGCTCTCGACGGTCCGGCTCTACTCCGACGGCACCCGGCGGGTGTGGCTGCGCCGCAAGCGGCAGCCGGCCACCGCCCTGCCCGAGGTCCTGATCTGACCCGAGCGGCGCCCGCAGCTGGGCGCCGGGCCCAGAGCCGCCCCCTCGACGGATGCGCTACGCGCGAAGAGCGGTAACGGGTGGGGCCCTCGTGTCGATCTCAGTGCTGCCCCTTGGAAGGAGCAGCATGTCCTCCTCGCCCGTTGTCCGTGTCGTGACCGCCGCCTGCGCCGGGGTCGCGGTGGCCGTGGCGTTGCTGGCGGTCTTCGCCGGGATGGGCGTGGCGCTGGTGGTGCTGCTGGGCATCGTCGCGCTGGTCACATGCGTCCCGGTGTGGTTCGCGCCGGTGTTGCTCGCCCGCCGCCGCGGTGTGGCCGACGTCCGGCCGATCGCGGTGTTCACCCTCCTGGCGGGGTGGTCCCTCATCGGCTGGGTCGCCGCGCTGATCTGGGCCGGCGCGGCGCGCGCGGAAGCCGGGCCCCGCCCGGTCGGGACCTAGCCCGCGAGTGAGCGGCCCGTCTCCTCGAGCGCTTCGCGGAGGATGCGCACGGCTTTGGGGCCCATGCCGTGCAGGGTGAGCAGCTCGGCCTCCGTCATGGCGGCGACCTGGTCGAGCGTGGTGATCCCGGCGTTGCCCAGCGCGCGGGTGGCGGGGCGGCCGATGGCCCGCGGCAGGTCGCCGCTCTCGCCCGCCACCGCCGCGGTGGCCGTGCCCGCGAGGTGTTCCGGGGCGTGCGCCAGCCAGGCGCGCCACACCCAGTGGTTGAGCTGCCGGCCGTCGATGTCGGCCAGCGGCACCCGCACCCCGCCGCTGTCCCGGGCTGCCGTCGGGTGCGCTGCCAGCAGCTCGTCCACCTCGGACGCGGGCAGCCGCAGCGTCACCTGCTTGTCCACCAGCGCGGCGAACACCGCGCCGCCCACCGTGAAGGCGCCGCCGTCCTCCGTGGTTTCCGGCAGGGACCGCGCCGTTTTGCGGAGCTGCGCCGCGCTGGTCACGAGGCGCGGAAGAACCGGTCCAGCACGCGGGTGCCGAACTTGAGCGCGTCGACCGGCACCCGCTCGTCCACGCCGTGGAACAGCCCGGAGAAGTCCAGGTCGGCGGGCAGCTGGAGCGGCACGAACCCGAAGTTGCGGATGCCGAGCGTCTGGAAGGACTTGGCGTCGGTGCCGCCGGAGAGCATGTAGGGCAGCACCTTCGCGCCCGGGTCCTCGGCGGTGATCGAGGCGGTCATGGCGTCGACGAGCGCGCCGTCGAAGGTGGTCTCGACCGGCGGCAGCTCCATCCACTCCTTCTCGATGTCCGGGCCGAGGATCTCGTCGAGCTCGCGGTCGAAGGCCTCCATGCGGCCGGGCAGGATGCGGCAGTCCACGGCTGCTTCGGCGACCGAGGGGATGACGTTGGACTTGTAGCCGGCGGTGAGCATCGTCGGGTTGGCGGTGTCGCGCAGGGTCGCGCCGATCATGCGGGAGATGTTGCCGAGCTTGGCGACCGCGCCGTCGATGTCGTCCTCGGGGAAGTCCCAGCCGGTGATCTCGGTGACGCCGGCGAGGAACTCGCGCACGGAGTCGGTGAGCACGAGCGGGAACCGGTGCTGCCCGAGCCGCGCGACGGCGGCGGCGAGCTTGGTGACGGCGTTGTCGTGGTGGATCATCGAGCCGTGTCCGGCGGTGCCGCGCACGCGCAGCTTCATCCACCGGATGCCCTTCTCCGCGGTCTCCACCACGTAGGTGCGGACGTCGTCCTTGAGGCTGATGGAGAAGCCGCCGACCTCGCTGATCGCCTCGGTGGCGCCCTCGAACAGGTCGGGGCGGTTGTCCACGAGCCACTGGGCGCCGTACTTGCCGCCGGCCTCTTCGTCGGCGAGGAAGGCGAAGATGATGTCGCGCGGCGGGACGATGTTCTCGCGCTTGTAGTGGCGGGCCAGCGCCAGCATGATGCCGAGCATGTCCTTCATGTCGACGGCGCCGCGGCCCCACACGTAGCCGTCCTGGATGGCGCCGGAGAAGGGGTGCACGGACCACTCGGACGCATCCGCGGGGACGACGTCGAGGTGGCCGTGGACGAGCAGCGCCCCGCGGCTGGGGTCGGCGCCGGCGAGCCGGGTGATGACGTTGTGGCGGTTGCGGCCGCCGGACTCCACGTACTCGATCTCGTAGCCGACCTCGGTGAGCTTCTCCGCGACGAACTCCGCTGCCGCCTTCTCCCCCACCAGCGTGTCCGGATCGCCGGTGTTGGTGGTGTCGATGCGGATCAGGTCGCTGGTCAGCGTGACGGCTTCATCGGCCGCGGTCTCGATGCTCACGCCGCCATTCCTATCATCAACGCTGTGGGCGATCAGCTGGAGCGCGCCGTCCGGCTCGTCCGCGACGTCGCGGGCCCGGAGCTGCTCGGCGTGTACCTCCACGGCTCGGCGGTGCTCGGGGGTCTCCGCCCGGCCAGCGACCTGGACGTCCTCGCCGTCACGCGGCGGAGCCTGGACCAGCGGCAGCGGCGCGCGCTGCTGGACGGCCTGCTGGAGATCTCCGGGCTGACCACCGCGGTGCGGCCGGTCGAACTGACCGTGGTGGTCAGGTCCGAGGTCAGCCCGTGGCGGTTCCCGCCGGTGGGTGACTTCCTCTACGGCGAGTGGCTGCGGGAGGAACTGCTGGCGAGCGGGCCTCCCCAGCCGGAACCGATGCCCCACCTGGCGCTGGTGCTGGCGATGGTCCTGGCGGGCGACCACCCGCTGGCCGGGCCGCCACCCGCCCGGCTCCTGGACCCGGTGCCGCATTCGGACGTGGTGCGAGCGAGCGTGGCAGGCATCCCCGAACTCGTCGCCGACCTGTACGGCGACACGCGCAACGTCGTGCTGACCCTCGCCCGCGTGTGGGTGACCCTCGCCACCGGGGAGATCAAACCCAAGGACGCCGCGGCGGACTGGGCTCTCGCGCACCTGCCCGCGGCACACCGTCCGGTCCTCACGCACGCCCGGGACCTGTACCGGACGCGCCACTACGCGGAGGAGACCTGGAGCCCCGACCTGGTGCCGCGGGTGCGCCCTCTCGTCGACGAGGTGCTGGCCCGCATCGACGGGCTGCGGGGCTGAGTCACGGCCGGTTGCCGATGCCGGTGCGCACCTCCTGGATGCGGGTCGGGGCGTTGTCGGGGGTCAGCGGCGGCGTCGCCATGCCCGCGCCGGCGCGCAGGCCGGCGAGGAACTCGCCGATCGCTTCCAGGCCGTCGTGGCGCGGGGTCCAGCCGAGCTCGTCGCGGGCGCGGGTGGTGTCCATGATCGGCAGCCGCAGGACGGTGTCCAGCAGGCCCGGTGAGGCCGGCAACAGGTGGGCGTACCAGCCGGCGGCGACCACGCCGCGGATCGCCCACGTGGGCACCGGGACGGTGCGGGCGCCGAGCAGGCGGGCCAGCGCCTTGGCGTCGACGACCGGGTCGGCGGCGATGTTGAACGCCCCGCGCACGTCCTTCATCGCTGCCAGGCGGAACGCCTCGCCGATGTCGGCGGAGTGCACCGCCTGCACGCGCAGACCCGGGATGTCCGGGACGACCGGGATCAGCGACGGCCGGGCGAGGCTGCCGGGGAGGAACGGGCCCGCGAACAACCGCCGCTGGGCGGAGGCGGCTTCCCATTTGAAGATGAACGCCGGGCGCAGCCGCACCACCCGCACGCCGGGGTTGGCCTTCTCGAACCCGTCGAGGTAGCGCTCCAGGTAGGCCTTCTCCCGCGGGTAGGCGGCCGCGGGCCAGCCGTGGGTGGGCCAGCTCTCGGTGACCGGGCTGTCCTTCGGGCCCGGCGAGTAGGCCCCCACCGACGAGGAGTACACCACGGCGGGCACGTTCTCCCTGGCCACGGCCTCGAACACGCGGATCGCGCCGAGCACGTTGGACCGCCAGGTCAGCGCCGGGTCGTGGGTGGGCTGGAACAGCCACGACAGGTGGATCACCACGTCGGCGCCGCGCACCAGGTGGGCGATCTGGTCCTCGGCCAGGTCGGCGGTGCGCCACTCCAGCTTCGGCACGCGCCACTCCGGTTCGCGGCGGACCACGCCGAGGATCGAGGCCACGGCGGGGTCGCGGCTGAGCGCCTCGACGGTGCTGGTGCCCACGTTGCCGCTGGCGCCGGTGACGACGACGCGCAGGCCCTTGCTCGCTGGCGAGTTCATGCGGACGCGGATACCCGGCGCGCGTGGGCGCGAACCGTCGCGTTTGGTGCCGCCGGGAGCGGGGACACCTCGGGGCAGGTGAGGAAGGAGTGTGCGCATGGGACAGCCACGTCAGCAACAGGAACCGCCCGGCGTGACGGACGAGATGGAGCCGCGGCCGCGGGACCGGATGGCGGACTACACCGGGCGCGGGTTGCTGCGGGACAAGCGGGCGCTGGTGACCGGTGGTGACTCCGGCATCGGGCGCGCGGTCGCGATCGCGTTCGCCAAGGAGGGCGCCGACGTGGCGATCGCCTACCTGGACGAGCACGACGACGCGGAGGAGACCGCGGAACTGGTGCGCAAGGAGGGCCGCCGCTGCCTGCTGCTGCCCGGCGACCTCGGCTCGCGCGAGCAGTGCCGCAAGGTCGTGGACGAGACGGTGCGGGAGTTCGGCGGGCTGGAGGTCCTGGTCAACAACGTGGCCACGCAGCAGGAGCTGGACTCCCCCGAGGACCTGACCGACGAGCAGTGGACCCGCACGTTCGACGTGAACATCCACAGCTACTTCCGGGTGACGCACGCGGCGCTGCCGCACCTGGGCGAGGGCTCGTCGATCGTGAACACCGCGTCGGTGAACGGGTTGCGCGGCAACAAGTCCTTGATCGACTACTCGGCCACCAAGGGCGCGGTGATCGCGTGGACCTACGCGATGGCGCAGGCGCTGGCCGACCGGGGCGTGCGGATCAACGCGGTCGCGCCGGGTCCGGTGTGGACACCGCTGATCCCGGCGACGATGTCGCCGGAGCACGTGGAGAAGTTCGGGCAGCAGGTGCCGATGGGGCGGGCGGCGCAGCCGGACGAGCTGGCGCCGTCGTTCGTGTTCTTCGCGTCGAACCAGTTGTCGTCGTACTACACCGGTGAGGTGCTCGCCGCGCTCGGCGGCGAGACGATGCCGGGCTGAGGAGGGAACATGCCGCAGGAGCCAGCGTCGGAGCAGCAGGAGAACCTGGAGCTGGACGCCGAGCCGAAGCCGCTGGAGGACCCGGTGAGCTGGCGGGTGCGCGACCCGGACCGGGCGGTCGAGCCGGACTCCGAGGCCGCGGCCGGGCAGGTGTCGGCGCCGGACCGGTCCAACGAGCTGGTCGACGCCGAGGGCACCGAGATCGGTGAGGACCGGGGCCGTCAGCGGCCCGCCGGGGGCGCCGAGCAGCAGGCGATGCGGGTGGAGGACGGCGAAGTTTGACGTACGGCCGTACCGGGAAGCCGTGGGGCAGGCACGAGAGGCGACAGGAGGTGCTCCGATGCCTGGACGTGAAGCCCTGCCCAGCACGCTGAAGCGGTCGTCGAAGAAGGCACAGGACACGTGGGTGAAGACCCACGACTCGGCGGTGGAGACCTACGGCGAGGGGCGGCGCGCGCACCAGACGGCGTACGCGTCGCTGAAGCACTCGTTCGAGAAGGTCGGCGACCACTGGGAGGAGAAGGGCCGCAAGGGCCCGTCGGACAAGCAGGCCGCCCGGGGCGCGGGGCGCAAGGCGACGAAGACCGCCGGTGGTGTGGACGCCTCGGCCAGCAAGCAGCACCTGTACGACGTGGCCAAGAAGCTGGACATCAAGGGCCGCTCGTCGATGAACAAGAACGAGCTGGTCAAGGCGATCGAGAAGGCCAACAACAGGGAGACCGCGAAGGCTCGCCGGTAGCAGGTACTGGTTGGTGGAGGGCCCGGCGCGCGCCGGGCCCTTCGTCATGTCCGGGGTGGTGGGCCGGCGGCCGCCTGCAGCGGCGGCTAGCCCTCCGTGGAGCGGCGCGTGGCGGGCCGAGCTCGGCGAGATGCCGCCGGGTGGTGCCCGCTGAACGGCATTCGGCGCGCCGCGCCCCTCTCACGCCGGGGTCGTGGATCTGCAGCCGCCGGGGGACAGCGGGACTTGCCCTCCTTCACGCCGGGGGCCTGCCGAGCGGACCTCGCTGGGCGCGCCTCGCGCCGTGACCTTCCGTCATCCGACCCTGCTGGACCGGAAGCCCCACCGACCGGCCGGGGGTGCTTCGCGGGCGGAGCCGGGCGTGGCCCTCAGCGAGGGCGGCAGCCTCGTGCGAGGCCGGGGATCTCTTCGGACCGGGCCACATTCATGCCGGGGGCAGGGGCGGCCTGCCGAGCCGGTCGATGGTCTGGCGCGCGGGGCGTGGCACGCGCCAGTCGAGGCGGGTGCCTGCGCTGCGTTCGAGCTTGGCGAGCACCTGCCGCGCGGCGGCGAAGGCGGCTTCCTGCTCCGCGGGGGTGGCCGCGCCCTCGGCGAGTTCGAGCAGTTTGATGCCCTGGTTGATCAGCGCCCGCTCGTCGGTGGTGAACCGGGATGCGCGCAGCTTGTCGGCCGCCTCGCAGGCCGCTGTCCAGGCCTTTTCGGCGGTTTCGGTGGCCTCCACGTACTTGCGGGCCAGGTCGGTGGGCGGGTAGGTCTCGGTGTGCAGGGCCATCGCCTCGTGGAAGGCGTCGATGAACCGGCTGGTCGAGGGCACCGCCGGGTCGGCCAGCGCGGGCCGGCGCAGCACCTGCTTGGGGTCGGACTCGTAGTCGCCGTACTCCCCCGCGATCCGGGCGTACCGCTCGCGCGCGGCGTCCCACAGCACGCGCAGCGACGCGGCCGCGTCGGGGGCGTCGATGGACCGTCCGGGTGGACGGGCGGGTGCGGGGTGGGCGCGGGTCTGCCAGCGGTGGTGCATCGCGGCGCGCGAGTAGGAGGCGGCCAGCACCCAGATCAGCACCATGATGGGCCAGATGAACGCTCCCAGGTCTTGGTAGGGCATCGGCAGCTCCCTCACCACGGCGGCGCCCCGGCGCGAGCGCCCTGACTCCATGATGCGCCTGGTTTCGTGAGCGGTCCGTGTAGTGCGGTGGAATGCGCCACATCCGCCGCGCGCCCGCGCCTGGCACAATCCGGGGCACTTGCACGACGACGAGTGGGGAGCAGTGCCGATGGGGCCGCTGGCGGGGATCAAGGTGCTGGAACTGGCGGGCATCGGCCCTGGACCGCACGCGGCGATGGTCCTCGCCGACCTGGGCGCGGACGTGGTGCGCGTCGAGCGGCCATCGGGTGGCCTGCAGGTGCTGCCGCCGGAGGCGCGGGACCACGTGCTGCGCGGCCGCCGCTCGATCGCCGCCGATCTGAAGACCCCCGAGGGCAAGCGGCTGGTGGAGCAGCTGGTCGAGAAGGCGGACGTGCTGCTGGAGGGTTTCCGGCCGGGCGTGGCCGAGCGGCTCGGTGTCGGCCCGGAGGACTGCTTCGCCCGCAACCCGCGCCTGGTCTACGGCCGGATGACCGGCTGGGGCCAGGACGGCCCGATGGCGAAGCGGGCCGGGCACGACATCAACTACATCTCCCTGACCGGCGCGCTGCACGCGGTCCGCGACACCGGCGGCAAGCCGATCCCGGCGCTGAACCTGGTCGGCGACTTCGGCGGCGGCTCGATGTTCCTGGTCACCGGGGTGCTGGCGGCCCTGGTGGAGCGCGCCAGTTCCGGTCGGGGCCAGGTGGTGGACGCGGCGATGGTCGACGGCGCGAGCGTGCTGCTGCAGATGGTGTGGGCGCTGCGGGCGCAGGGCGCGTGGGCCGACGAGCCGGGCACGAACCTGCTGGACACCGGCTGCCCGTTCTACGACACCTACCGGTGCGCCGACGGCGGGTACATCGCGGTGGGGGCGCTGGAGTCGCAGTTCTACGCCGAGCTGCTCAAGGGCCTCGGCCTGGACGGTGAGGACCTGCCCGCGCAGGGCGACCGCTCCGGGTGGCCGAAGCTGCGGGAGCGGTTCACCGAGGTCATCGCCTCCCGCACCCGCGACGAGTGGACGGCGGTGTTCGCCGGGACGGACGCGTGCGTGACGCCGGTGCTGTCCTTCGCCGAGGCGGCGGAGAACGAGCACCTGAGCGCGCGCGGCTCCGTGCGGGACATCAACGGCGCGACCCAGGCCGCGCCCGCACCGCGGTTCTCCCGGACGCCCAGCGGCGAGCCGTCGGCGCCGCCCACGCCGGGCGCGGACACCGAAGCCGTGATCCGCGACTGGGGCCTTCAGGCCTGAGCGGGCCGGGGCAGGCCGACCTGGTCCGGCACCACGCGGACCAGGTCGCGTAGCCAGGTCTCCACGTCGTCGGGCCACCACCGGCCCGACGGCAGCCGGGAGAGCGCTTCCCGCACCGCGGACGCCGTCGGCGCGGCCGGGACGACCCGGCTGGGCGCGGCCCCCGCGAGCACGCCCAGCCACCAGTGCTTCCCCGTGGGCGGCAGGGATTCCGGGTCGAGCACGACGTAGTAGTCAGGCAGCAGCGTGACGCCGCGGCGGAGGTCGGCGACCGCGCTTTCGATCGCGACCTCCAGTGCGCCGGCGGGAGCCTGCCGGTCGAAGAACCCGGCCCACGCCTGCGCGACCCCGGCGAGCGGGTCCCGGTCGTGCACCACGTACGCGGCGTGCGACACCAGGGCTCCCGCGTCCGCCGACGCCGCCACGTGCACGTTGGCCAGCCCGTCGAGCCCGGCCATGACCTTGTCCGCGCCGGCCCCGGCGAGCACGACGACGGTGCTGTTCGGCCTTGCCATGCAACCCAACCTACCGACGGAAGTCGTAGGCCGAACAGAGGTCTGGACCTGTCCCGGAAGTGTGGGCTAGGTTACAGCAGGGCCCTTAAGTTGCCCACGGCAACAAATCCGATGTGTCAAGGAGGACCACGGATGAGACCCCGATCTGTTCGCCGGAAAACCCTCTTCGCCGCGCTCGCCGCCACCGTCGCGCTCGTCTCCGGCGCGACCACGGTGTCGGCGGCGCCCGTCCAGCACCGCCCCGCCTACCTCGACGCGGGCAAACCGGTCCCGGTGCGGGTGGCCGACCTGCTGTCCCGCATGAGCCTGGACGACAAGCTCGGCCAGATGACCCAGGCCGAGCGCGGCGCCATCACCGACCCCGCCGACATCGCGACCCACCGGCTCGGGTCGCTGCTGTCCGGCGGCGGCTCGGTGCCCACGCCGAACACCGCCCAGTCCTGGGCCGACATGTACGACGGGTTCCAGCGCGCCGCGCTGACCTCTCCCCTGCGCATCCCGATCATCTACGGCGTGGACGCGGTGCACGGCCACAACAACGTCTACGGCGCGACGATCTTCCCGCACAACATCGGACTGGGCGCGACCCGCGACCCGAAGCTGGTGGGCCGCATCGGCGACGCCGTGGCCGAAGAGGTGTCGGGCACCGGCGTGGACTGGGACTTCGCGCCGTGCCTGTGCGTGGCCCGCAACGACCGCTGGGGCCGCACCTACGAGTCCTTCGGCGAGACCCCGGAACTGGCCTCGTCGATGACCACGATCATCGACGGCCTGCAGGGCAGGTCGTTGTCCGACAAGGGATCGGTCCTGGCCACGGCCAAGCACTACGTCGGCGACGGCGGCACGACCGGTGGTGTGGACCAGGGCGACACCGAGCTCACCGAGCAGCAGTTGCGGGCCATCCACCTGGCGCCGTTCCGCGCCGCGGTCCAGCGCGGGGTCGGGTCGGTGATGATCTCCTTCAGCAGCTGGAACGGCGTGAAGATGCACGCCAACCGCTACCTGATCACCGATGTGCTGAAGGGCGAGCTGGGCTTCTCCGGGTTCGTCGTGTCCGACTGGCAGGGCATCGACAAGATCGACGGCCAGGAGGGCTTCACCGCCGAGGAGGTCCGGGCCTCGATCAACGCGGGCGTGGACATGGTGATGGTGCCCTACGACTACGTGAAGTTCATCGACACGCTGCGGGCCGAGGTGCAGGCGGGCCGGGTGCCGATGAGCCGCATCGACGACGCCAACCGCCGCATCCTGACCAAGAAGTTCCAGCTCGGGCTGTTCGAGCGGCCCTTCACCGACCGGCGCTACACCCCCACCGTGGGCAGCGCCGAGCACCGGGCGCTGGCGCGACAGGCGGTGCGCGAGTCGCAGGTGCTGCTCAAGAACGACGGCGGCGTGCTGCCGCTCGGCAAGAACGGGCAGAAGATCTTCGTGGCGGGCAAGAACGCCGACGACATCGGCAACCAGAGCGGCGGCTGGACGATCACCTGGCAGGGCTCGAGCGGGCCGATCACGCCGGGAACCACGATCCTGCAAGGGATCCGCGACAAGGCGCGCTCCAGCGCGGTCACCTACAACCGGGACGGCGTCGGCATCGACGACAGCTACGACGTCGCGGTCGCGGTGGTCGGCGAGACGCCGTACGCGGAGTTCATGGGCGACCGGCCGGCGGGCATGGGGCTGGACGCCGAGGACCTGGCGACCCTGCAGCGACTCAAGGATTCCGGGGTGCCGGTGGTGGTCGTGCTGGTGTCCGGCCGTCCGCTGGACATCGCCGCCGAACTGCCCGGCTGGGGCGCGCTGCTGGCGTCGTGGCTGCCGGGCACCGAAGGCGGCGGCGTCGCCGACGTGCTGTTCGGCGACTACAACCCGACCGGGAAGCTGCCGGTGACGTGGATGCGCAGCGCCGCGCAGCAGCCGATCAACGTCGGCGACGGGCAGGACCCGCTGTTCCCCTACGGGTACGGGCTGCGCTACCGCCGGGGCTGACCGGTTCCGCCACGATTCCTGAAACCTATTTTCCACTGCTGGAAACCCTTCCCTTGGCGAATGGCCGGTCCTAGGCTCCTGCCATTCGTCAAGGGAAGGACCAGCGCGAAATGGCCTGCACCGACCGGCGCCGCCCGGTCATCGCCGGAGAGGCGCGCTAACCGCCGTGGACATCCCCCGGCTACGGGCGAGCTGGACCACCGTCGCCGAGCGCGGTGACGAGGTCCCGCTCCGGTTCTACGCCACGCTGTTCCTGCTCCGCCCGTCACTGCGGGACCTGTTCCCGGTGTCGCTCGCGCCGCAGCGAAAGCGCTTCGTCTTCGGGCTCGGGCAGATCGTCACCCACGTGGACGACCTTGACGCCGCGGTCCCCTACCTGCGCGGGCTGGGCCGGGCGCACCGCGAGGCCGGGGTGCGCCCGGAGCACTACCCGCTGGTCGGGCAGGCGCTGCTGGCCACGCTCGAGCACTTCCTCGGCGAGCGGTGGACGCCGGAGCTGGCCGCGGACTGGACCAGCGCCTACGCGGTCGTCGCCGAGGTGATGACCAACGCCGAGGTGCGCGGCCGCGGACGGCAGAGCGTGCTGCTCCCGCCGCCGGACACCGGAACCGGTCCGCAGCACGGGCTGACCGCGGACCGCGTGCGGGCCCGCCCGTTCCGGCGCGCGCCCTGGCACCGGCGGGGTTTCGACCGCGGCGAGGTGCACGACTTCCAGCGGCGGCTGGCCGACGAGCTGGCCACCCGCGACCGCGAGGCGACGCGCCTGCGCGCGGAGGTCGCGCGGCTGCGGGCCCGCGACGCGTCCGACGGCGTGCCGACGGTGGACGAGCAGGCGGTCGCGTTGCTGACGCGGGCGCAGCTGCTGGCCGAGGAGATCCTGACGAGCGCCGAGACCCGGCGACGGCGGCTGGCCGCGCAGGCGCACCGCCAGGCCGAAGCCGCCGCGCACGCCGCCGGCGAGGCGTACCGGGCGGCGATGGGCTCGCGGTGCACGGTGCAGGGCGAGGAGATGGAGCGTCGCCTGGCGTGGACGCGCACCTACAGCCACGCGCTCGGCATGCCGCTGCGGGTCGCCGAAGCCGCGTTCCGCATGCGGGAAACCGGCTGATCCTGGACAGGAGACAGCGCCGGAACGCCAAGGCACGACGCCCGACGCGACGCGAGTGCGGCCAGGCCGGGGTCCGTTGAGTGGCAGAGCGCCCAGCGAAGAACCGCCTGGCGGTGGCCGTGCGCTCAGGATGCCGCTGCGGGCCGCGAAGCCGCCTTCCGCGTGCGGAAACCCGGCTGATCCTCGCGCGCCGCAACATCGGGCGCACTGCCCGGCGCAACGCGGTCGCAGCGCCACAGCGGAGTCCGTTGAGCGGCGTGCGGAGCACCGCCTAGCGGTGGCCACTCGCTCGGCATGCCGCTGCGGGTTGCCGAGGCCGCGTTCCGCATGCGGGAAACCGGCTGATCCCGGGAAGAGCACGCGGGATCCGGTTGATCCTGGCGCGCCGGAACCATGGGCGCGGCGCGGTCGCGGCACCTGGGCAGGGCTGGCCGGGTCGGGTGGCGAAGCGTTCTGCGGAGCAAGGATCAGCGGCGGCCGGCGCGGCTGCCCTGGTAGGCGGGCTCCCGCAGGCGGGACAGCCACTCCGGGTAGAGCCGCGCGCCGGGTGGGCTGTGCAGCATTGGGTCGAAGCTGGGGCGCTCGCCGTCGCCGAGGGGGGTGTCCAGTGCGATCCGCGCGACCGGGGTGGCCGGGCCGGTGAGCTTCGCCGCCGAGCAGGTGACCGTCACCGCGTCCACGTTGTCGAGCGCGGCGCCGTCCGGGCCGTCCACCTCGGCGAGGATCCACCGCAGCCCGGCGGCTACCCGGTAGGGCACGAGGCTGCTGAACACCGTCCGCCGCCACCCCGTCGCCGGCCTCAGCAGCACCCGCGCGCTCGCGCTGGCCAGGGTCAGGTCCCACGGCCCGTCGTCGGTCGGGATGCGCAGCGCCAGCCCGAGGATGTCGGGCATCCCGCCGGGCAGACCGGCCCCTTTGGACAGTCGCGCCACCACCGGCCCGCAGGGCGGCAGCGGCAGCTCACCGGGGGTCAGGGTCTCCAGCGTGCCGCGCAGCAGGACACCGCGCGGGTGGAACACGCGCGCGTGCCGCAGCCGGGCCAGCGCGCCGAACACGGGTCGCACGACGGGAGGTGCCATACCGGGCGGCTACCCAGCCGCGCGCGAATCATCCGCCCCGTGGTGGGTAGCCGTACCGGACACCGACCGGAAGGGCCGTTGATGTTCCCCGCCGACTCGCTCACCTTCATCGGCACCGCCACCACCCTGGTCCGGCTGGGGCCGTTCACGGTGCTGACCGACCCGAACTTCCTGCACCGCGGCCAGTGGTCCCACTTCGGGCAGGGCCTGGTGTCCCGGCGCCGCACCGAACCGGCCGCGCAGGTCGCCGACCTGCCCCCGCTGGACGGGGTCGTGCTGTCCCACCTGCACGGCGACCACTTCGACCGGGTCGCCCGCCGGGACCTGCCCGCCGACGTGCCGATCCTGACCACCGAGCACGCCGCCCGCAGGCTGGCCAAACGCGGCTTCCAGGCCACCGTCGCCCTACCCACCTGGGGCGGCGACACCTTCCGCGACGGCGACGCCCAGCTCACCGTCACCGCCGTCCCCGCACGCCACTCGCGCGGCCCGCTGAACCGGATCCTGCCGCCGGTCATGGGCAGCATCTGGGAGTACACCCCGCACCCCGGCGCGGCCACGCTGCGGATCTACGTCAGCGGCGACACGATCATCCACGACGAGCTGACCGGGATCCGCCGCCGCTACCCCGAAATCGACCTGGCCGTGCTGCACCTGGGCGGCACCCGCGTCCTCGGCGTGCTGGTCACCATGGACGACCGGCAGGGCGGCCGGATGCTGGAGCTGATGAACCCCACCCACGTGGTGCCGGTGCACTTCGACGACTACGGCAAGTTCACCTCGCCGGTGTCGAACTTCCTCGCCGAGGCCGCACGCCGCCACCCGGCCACCGACGTGCGGCTGCTCGCCCGCGGCGAGTCCTTCTCGCTGGCGAACCTGCTCAGCGCCCGCTCACCCGGTTGATCGCGTCCCGCTGCGGCTCCACCACGTACCGCGGGTCCTTCGTGGACTCCACACCGGCCTCGAACACCCCGAACCGCTGCAACGCGCTGCCGGCCAGCAGCGCCAGCCCGGACACCACCTGCACGGCCCGGCTGCGCCGCCCGGCCAGTGCACCGGCCGCGCCGCCCAGCGTCAGGTACTCCGACCACTTCCGCAGCCGGTGCGCCTTGCCGGTGGTGTAGGCCTGCGAAACCAGCCCGAGGCGCTGGTCGACCACCTTCGACGCCACCAGCTCCGCCGCCGCGCCGAGCACCGCCAGCCGTCGCGCCGGCCCCGCCTCGGCGACCGGCGCCCACACCATGCCCCACCCGGCGCCGCTGGCCGCGGCCGACCCGGTGAACACGAACGGCAGCTGGCGGTGCGCCGAGTGCCAGGCGGGCACCGCGGTCTGCGACAACAGCACCGCCGTGTACGAGGCCACCCCGGGCGCGATCGCCGCCGCCGACAACCCCGCAGGCCGCGCCAGCCGGCCCAGCAGACGGCCGGGCCATGTGCCCCGCCACCGCCGCGGCACCAGCTCCGCCGCCCCGGCCACCCCCGCCCCCGGCCCGTAGGCGACCAGGATCCAGGTGCCCACGCTCATCGGCGAACTGGGCTTGGCCACCCGCAGCATGTGCAGGAACCGCTCCGGCCGCCCCAGATCAGCCACCAGCAGGTACATGCTCGCCACCAGCGCGCCCAGCGCCCCGGCGCGGCTCGCCCGCCGCAGCACCGGGCGGCCGGTCAGGTCCGCCCCCGCGCCGAGCATCGCCGACCCGGCCGACAACCCGCCGGTGAACAGGTAGGCCGGGATCTTCCACTCCCACACCGGCGGCTTGAGCACCGGCCGCCCGTAGTAGGACCGGAACTCGGCCTTGGGCACCGCGACCTGCTCCTTCATCCCCTGCCCCGTCCGAAGAACACCGACACCGCGGCGGCCGCCAGCGCCGAGGCGGCCATGCCGGCGAACTTCCACATCGACCCCGCATCCCGCGTCGGCACCACCGGATCCGGCGGCAGACCGTACACCTCGGGCTCGTCCAGCAACAGGAAGAACGCGCCGTCGCCGCCCACACCGTCGTCCGGGCTCTCCCCGTACAGCCGCGCCTCGGTCACCCCGGCCTCGTGCAGCGCGTCCACCCGCCGCGCCGCCCGCTCCCGCAGCTCGTCCAGCTGCCCGAACTGGATCGAATCGGTCGGGCACGCCTTCGCGCACGCCGGCTCCAGCCCGTCCCGCAACCGGTCGTAGCACAGCGTGCACTTCCACGCCCTGCCGTCGTCCTCACGCCGGTCGATCACCCCGTACGGGCAACCGGACACGCAGTAGCCGCACCCGTTGCAGATGTCCGGCTGCACCACCACCGAACCGAACTCGGTGCGGAACAACGCCCCGGTGGGGCACACGTCCAGGCACCCGGCGTGCGTGCAGTGCTTGCACACGTCCGAGCTCATCAGCCACCGGAAATCCGTCCGGGCCTCCGCGCCGCTGCCCGCCCCGGGCAGGTCGAACGAGGGCAACCCCAGGTCCACCGGCTCCGGCGACACCGCCCCCGGCCGCTCCTGCTCCACGAACGCCACGTGCCGCCACGAGTTCGCGCCCAGCATCCCGGTGTTGTCGAACGACATGCCCAGCAGGTCGAACCCGTCGTCGGGCACCCCGTTCCACTCCTTGCACGCCACCTCGCACGCCTTGCAGCCGATGCACACCGAGGTGTCGGTGAAGAACCCCATCCGCGGCGGGTGCCCGGAGTACCCGGCATCGCCCGCCACGTCCTCCAGCGGGCCGTAGAAGCTGTTGCTCATGACCGCTCCTCCGTGTGCGCGCTGTCCGGACGCGCCGTGGCGATCCGCGTCCCGGTCTCCACCGTGATCCCCGCCCGCCTGCGGTACTCCTCCACGTAGGCCAGCAGCGCCGGGCCGCGCGGACGCCGCCCCGGCCGGATGTCGCAGGTGGCCACCTTGCTCTCCTGGATGAACACGTTCGGATCCAGCACCACGCCCAGCAGGTCGTTGACCACGTCGCCGTCCACCAGCCCGGTGTGCCCCCAGTGGTAGGGCATCCAGATCTGGTGCACCACCCGGTCCTCGATCCGCAGCGGCCGCATCCGCTCGGTCACGAACACCCGCGCTTCCACCGCCGCCCGGCTCGTCACCACGTGCGCCCAGTCCAGGTGCGCCAGCCCGCGCTCGGCCGCCAGCTCCGGCGAAACCTCCACGAACAACGCCGGCTGCAACTCCGCCAGGTACGGCAGCTGACGGCTCATCCCGCCCGCGGTGTGGTGCTCGGTCAGCCGCGCCGCGGTGAACACGAACGGGAACACCTCACCGTGCGCCTCCGGCGGCGACGGGTTCGACGGGTTGTCCACCCGCCCGTACACCTTGCGCGCCGGGTTGCCCTGCTGCCCGTACAGCGGGTTGCGCACCGGCGACTCGTGCGGCTCGTAGTGCGTGGGCAGCGGCCCGTCCAGCACCCCGTTCGGCGCGAACAGCCACGCCTTGCCGTCGGCCTGCATGATGAACGGGTCGTCCCCGTGCAACGCGTCCGGACCCGACGCGCCCGGCTCCGGCCGGAAGTCCGGCGGCTTCGTCTTCTCGAAGTCCGGCACGTCGTGCCCGGTCCACTCGCCCTTGTCCGCGTCCCACCACACCAGCTTCTTGCGCTCGCTCCACGGCCGGCCCTGCGGGTCCGCCGAGGCCCGGTTGTAGAGCACCCGCCGGTTCAGCGGCCACGTCCAGCCCCACTCCGACTCATACGGGCCCTGCTCGTCGTGCGGCTTGCGGCGCGCCGCCTGGTTCACCTCATCGGCGTACACGCCGCTGTAGATCCAGCACCCGCACGCCGTGCTGCCGTCGGCCTTGAGCTCCAGGTAGCCGTTCAGCGCGCGATCAGTGGTCAGGTCGACGCCGTTGATCCGCCGCAGCACGTCCTCGCCGGAGGGCTCGTCGCCGTGCTCCATCCGGTAGTCCCACCACAGCTCCCGCAGCGGCCGGTCCCGCTCGTCGGCCGAGGTCGCCAGCTTCTCCTTCAGGATCCGGCCGAGGTGGTAGAAGAACCACAGCTCGCTGCGCTGGTCGCCCCTCGGCTCGACCGCCTTGTCCCGCCACTGCAGCATCCGCTGCGTCTGGGTGAACGTGCCGGACTTCTCCACGTGCGAGGCCGCCGGGAAGAAGAACACCTCGGTGCGGCACTGCTCCGGCACGATCTCCCCGGTCTCCACCTCCGGCGAGTCCTTCCAGAACGTGGCGCTCTCGATCATCGCCAGGTCCCGCACCACCAGCCAGTCCAGGTTCGCCATGCCCAGCCGCTGCAACCGCCCGTGCGCCGACCCCACCGCCGGGTTCTGCCCCAGCAGGAAGTACCCGAACACCTTCCCGTCGATCATGTCCATGACCGTGCGGTAGGTGCCGTGGTCGCCGTTGATCCGCGGCAGGTAGTCGAAGCACCAGTCGTTGTCCGCCGTGGCGTGGTCGCCCCAGTACTCCTTCAGCAGCGACACCAGGTAGGCGTCGGCATTGCGCCAGAACCCCTTCTGCCGGTCACCCCGCACCAGGTGCAGGTAGTCGTCGATGCTCTCGTGCGAGGTGTCCGGCATCGGCAGGTAGCCGGGCAGCAGGTTGAACAACGTCGGGATGTCCGTCGACCCCTGGATCGAGGCGTGCCCGCGCAACGCGAACACCCCGCCACCCGGACGGCCGATATTGCCCAGCAGCAACTGGATGATCGACCCCGCCCGGATGTACTGCGCGCCCATCGAATGCTGCGTCCAGCCCACGCTGTACACCAGCGCCGCGGTCCGCTCCCGCCCCGAGTTCTCCGTCCAGGCCCGGCACACCTCTTCGAACACCTCGGCAGGGACGCCGCAGGTCCGCTCCACCATCTCCGGCGTGTACCGCGCGAAGTGCCGCTTGAGCACCTGGAACACGCACCGCGGGTGCTCCAGCGTCGGATCCGCCGCGATGTCGTCCGCCCCGCCCTCCAGCGGCGGCCCGCCCGAACCGTGCTGGTACGGCGAGGACTGCTCCTTCGACCGGCTGCCCCGGCCCTCGCGCGGCCGTGCGCTCTCGTAGTGCCAGCTCGCCGGATCGTAGGACCCCGTCTCCGGGTCGTACCCGCTGAACAACCCGTCCAGGTCCTCGGTGTCCCGGAAGTCCTCCCGCACCAGGAACGACGCGTTCGTGTACGCCCGCACGTACTCCCGGAACTCCAGCCCGTTGGACAGGATGTGGTTGATCACCCCGCCCAGGAACGCGATGTCCGAGCCCGCCCGCAACGGCACGTGCCGGTCGGCCAGCGCGCTCGTCCGCGTGAACCGCGGGTCGATGTGGAACACCTTCGCGCCACGCGCCTTGGCCTCCACCACCCACTGGAACCCGACCGGATGGGCCTCGGCCATGTTCGAGCCCATGATGATCACGCAGTCGGAGTTGACGAGGTCCTGCTGGTAGTCCGTCGCGCCACCGCGACCGAAGGAGGCTCCCAGACCGGGAACCGTGGCGGAGTGTCAAATACGGGCCTGGTTCTCGATCTGGATCGCACCCAGCGCCGTGAACAACTTCTTGATCAGGAAGTTCTCTTCGTTGTCCAGCGTCGCGCCGCCCAGGCTCGCCAGCCCCATCGTCCGCCGCAACGGGTTGCCGTGCTCGTCGGTGTCCTGCCAGCCCCGCCGCCGCGCGTCCAAAACCCGCTCGGCCACCATCTCCATCGCCGACGGCAGGTCCAGCTCCTGCCACTCCGTCGCGTACGGCGCGCGGTAGAGCACCTTCTCCTGCCGCTGCGGGCCGGTCACCAGCTGCTTGCTCGCCGACCCCTTCGGGCACAACCGGCCCCGCGAGATCGGCGAATCCGGGTTGCCCTCGATCTGCACGACGCGCTCGTCCGAGACGTACACCTTCTGCGCGCACCCCACCGCGCAGTACGGGCACACCGAGTGCACCACCCGGTCCGCGGACGCGGTGCGCGGCATCAGGGAGTGCGACCGGGCGGACTGCGCCGCGCTGCCCCGGCCCAGCCGGTCGGCGCCGGTCAGCTGCCGGTAGACCGGCCACGACCGCAACCAGTCACCCACGCCCATCGCTCACCTCCCGGCACGTCCCGCTTTCCCGCCCGCCGGGCGGGACAAACCCACGCGATCAATCTTCGTGCGTCGCGCGCCCCGCGTCCAGCCGGGAGTGGTACCGCTCGTGCGCCTCGCGCACCAGGTCCTCGGAGATCCACGCGATCGGCTCCACGTCCACCAGCAGCGGCTCGTTGTCCGGCCCGAAGTCGACCTCCTTGCCGGTCAGCACCCACGGCCGCGCCCCCTCCGCCTGCTGGTGCGCGTACTGCACGATCCGCCGCGCCAGCCAGTCCTCCACCGGCAACGACCACCAGCCCGGCGCGTTCAACGGGTTCACCGACACCCCGGGCATCTCCAGCCCGCTCTCGTGATCGGTGCTCGGGTGCTCCGCGTCGGCCTCCGGACCGGGCGAGTACCGCACGTAGACGACCGCACCGGGGATCAGCAGCTCCGCCAGATCCGCCAGCCGGCGCAGGGTGGGCAACGAGTCTTCGACCGCCATGCCGCACACATGCCCCGCCACGGCCCCGCTTAACCGTGCACCGTGTACCGCGTCACCGCCTCGGCCGGGCGGCGCCGCGTCGCCGGCGCCGCGAACCCGTACCCGAACCGCAGCACCACCTGCGGATTCCCGGGCGCCGACACCAGCCGCGCCACCGCCGCCCGCAACGCCGGGATCTCCACCGGCTGCGACAGGAACGACACGCTCACCCCCGCCGTCGTCGCCCGCAGCAGCACCCGCTGCAACGCCTGCCCCGCCCGCAACTGGGCCAGCCGCGTGTCGGTGTACGACGACAACACCGCCACCATCGGCTTGCGGTCGAACGGCCACTCCGGACCCGCCCCGGCCGCCGACGCCGGCACACCGTCGTCCCGCGCCCCGTCCGACGCCGTCCACTGCCGCAGCTCGTCCTGGAACGCCAGGTCCTCCCGCTGCAGCCGCTCGGCCTCCCGCAGCAGCACCCCCAGCTCGTCCAGCTGCCCGGCCCGCCCCACGACCGCCAGGTGCGCGCCCTCCTCGGTCGCCGCCCGCACCAACGCCTGCCGCACCCACACCGGCACCTCCCGCGCCGTGAACGCCCGCCGGTTGCTCCGCCGGTAGGCGATCGCCCGCGCCAGCGCCACGTCGTCGGGCGTCGGGGTCACCCGCCCCCGCGCCCACACCGTCGCCAGGTGCTCCGGCACGTCCCGCCGCGGCAGCAGGTGCACCACCGGGGTCCGGCCCGCGGCGCGCAAGGCCAGCCGCACGTTCAGCACCGCCGCGCCGCACGCCAGCCGCGCCTCCCGGCCATCCGGGTCGGCTACCTTCAGAATCCGGTCCGGGTCGAGGAACACCCCGATCCGGTCACCGTCCACCTCGAACCGCCACGGCTGGCTGTTGTGCGGCGACGGCGCGCGGACCGCCGCGTCGAGTGCGACCCGCACCGGGTCCTGGGCGAACGACATCTGGGCTCCCTGCCGCGAAGGGTCCAGGATCGCTCCACTCTTCACCGCCGCGCGGCTCCTCCACGAGGGCACGGTGTCCTCACCGATGAGGCCTTTGTGCCCTATCGGCGGTGAAACTCGCCCCGCGCCACCTCGCCTTTTGACTGGTGTTCTCCCAGGTGACATGCGAGTCTGGCTGCTATGCCCGGGACCGACGACTCCGACGAGGCCCCACCCTTGTCCGGGTTACGGGAAACGTTGTCCCAGTTGCGATTGCGGGAACTGCTCCGGGAAGTGCAGGACCGCATCGAGCAGCTGGTGCAGTCGCGCGACCAGATGGACGGCCTGCTCGAGGCGATGCTCGCCGTCGCGGGCGGTCTCGAACTCGACGCCACCCTGCGCCGCATCGTGCACGCCGCCATCAACCTCGTCGACTGCCGCTACGGCGCCCTCGGCGTGCTCAACCAGGACCGCGAAGGCCTCGCCGAATTCGTCTACGAGGGCATCGACGAAGCCACCCGCCGCGAGATCGGCGACCTGCCCACCGGCCACGGCCTGCTCGGACTGCTGATCCAGCAACCGAAACCGATCCGGCTGGACGATCTTTCCCAGCACGTCGCGTCCTCCGGGTTCCCCGCGCACCACCCGCCGATGAAGACCTTCCTCGGCGTCCCGGTGCGCGTGCGCAACGAGGTGTTCGGCAACCTCTACCTCACCGAAAAGAGCAACGGCCAGCCGTTCACCGAAGACGACGAAGTCGTCGTGCAGGCGCTGGCCGCCGCGGCCGGCATCGCCGTGGAGAACGCCCGCCTCTACGAAGAAGCCCAGCTGCGGCAACGCTGGCAGGAAGCCACCAGCGAGATCCGCGCCGAACTGCTCGCCGCCGCCGACCCCACCGACGTCCTCTACCTGATCGCCAACCGCGCCCTCGCCCTCGCCGGCGCCGACTACGCCTTCATCGCCCAGCCCGACGACCCCGACCTCCCGCCCGCCGACGTCACCCACCTGACGGTCACCGTCTCAGCGGGCCTGGACTCCGACCCGCTCATCGGCCGCGAGATTCCGATCGAGGGCTCCAGCTGCGGCGCCGCCTACACCGACGCCCAGCCGCGCCGCGTGGAGAACCTCGCCTACGACCTCACCCACGAGTTCGGCCCCGCGCTGGTCCTGCCGCTGCGCGCGTCCCGCGACTACGTCTCCGGCGTGCTGGTCACCCTGCGCAAGGCGGGCCAGGACCCGTTCGACGGCACCCAGCTCCCGCTCGCCGCCGCGTTCGCCGACCAGGCCGCGCTCGCCCTGCAACTGGCCGAGGACCAGCGCTCCATCAACGAGCTCAAGGTGGTCTCCGACCGCGACCGCATCGCCCGCGACCTGCACGATCACGTGATCCAGCGCCTGTTCGCGCACGGGCTGGCGTTGCAGAGCACGCACATGCGCTCCCGCAACCCGGAGATCCAGCGGCGGCTGGCGGACATGATCGACGACGTGCAGAGCATCGTCGCCGAGATCCGCACGGCGATCTTCGATCTGCACGGCGGCCTGCAGGGCACCACCCAGCTGCGCAAGCGGCTCAACGAGATCATCGCCGAGGTCACCGGCGACACCGGCCTGCGCACCACGGTGCGGATGTCCGGCCCGATCGGCGTCGTCGGCAGCGACCTGGCCGAACACGCCGAGGCGGTGCTCCGGGAGGCGTTGTCCAACGCGGTCCGCCACGCCCGCGCGACCACCCTGACGATCACCGTCTCCGTCGACGACGACCTCGTCATCGACGTCGTCGACAACGGCACCGGCATCCCCGGCAAGGTCGCCCGCAGCGGCCTGCACAACCTCGCCGAACGCGCCACCCAGGCCGGCGGCACGTGCTCGGTGACCGCGCTGGACGGCGGCGGCACCCGGCTGACCTGGTCCGCGCCGGTGACTTAACCGGCGAAGTAGTGGCCCTCCTCGAGATCCGCCATGAGGGCAGGGTGCACCGGCTCCCAGCCGAGCAGGCGGCGGGTGTCCACGTTGGACAACGGGTTGTCGATGCTCATCAGCGGCGCGAAAGGCCCGAAGCGATCAGCGCCCTGCTCGGCCGGGACGCTGCGCACCGGGACCCCCAGGTGGCGGCCGATCACCTCGGCGATGTCCCGCACCCGCACGCCCTCCTCCGCAGCTGCGATCAGCTGCGCTCCCGCGGGCGCCTGCTCCACCGCCAGCCGGTAGAGGCGGGCCAGGTCCAGCGTGTGCACCGCGGGCCAGCGGTTCGCGCCGTCGCCCAGGTAACACGAGACACCGCTCGCCCGCGCGAACTTGATCAGCGCCGGCACGAAGCCGCTGCGGTCCCGCGTGCTGTGCACCACCTGTGGCACCGCCACGAGCACAGCGCGGACCCCCTGCCCGGCCAGCCCGGCGATCAGCCGCCCGGTCGCGAGCCGCGGGTTCGCCGCGAGAACCTCGTCCGCCACGGCCGGCATCCCGATCCCGACGAGGGCCTTGCCCGTGCCCGCCAGCGCCTCGCCGAACGCCCGCGCCGCGGCCAGGTCGGCCGCCGCCGCCGCGGACCAGTCCCCGGCCAGCGCCGCGGCGTTGTCGAAGGCCAGGTGGACGACCGCGTCCGCGCCGGCCGCGGCCGCACGCAGCCCGTCGGTGTCCGCCAGATCGCCCAAGCGCACCTGGGCGCCCAGCGCCTTCACCGCGGCTGCCGAGGACTCCGAACGGGCCAGGCCCATGACCTCGTGCCCGGCCTGGAGCAGTTCGGTGACGACCGCGGAACCGATGTGACCGCCGGCACCCGTGACGAAAACCCGCATGTGGAGCCTCCCGCTGAAAGTGATGTGACTGAGTACCGTCACTGTAGCGGAAGTGACGGTACTCAGTCACATCACCTAGGCTGTGCACATGGGCCGCTGGGAACCGAACGCGCGCATGCGCCTGGTGCGCGCCGCCATCGACCTGTTCGCCGAGCAGGGCTACGACAAGACCACCGTGGCGCAGATCGCCGAACGCGCCGGCCTCACCAAGACCACGTTCTTCCGCCACTTCCCCGACAAGCGCGAAGTGCTCTTCGCCGGACAAGAAGTGCACGCCCGGCTCCTCGCCGACGGCATCGCCGGCGCACCCGCCGGCGCCACCCCGCTGCAAGCCGTCGCCGCCGCCCTCGACGCCGTCACCGCCACCTTCGTGCCGGAACAACGCGAGTTCGGCCCCCGCCTGCACGACGTCATCGCCGCCCACAAGGAACTGCGCGAACGCGAGGTCTTCAAACGCGCCGGTCTCGGCGCGGCGATGACGGAAGCCCTCACCGCGCGCGGCGTGCCGGACCCCGCCGCGAGCCTCGCCGCCGACCTCGGCGTCCGCGCCTTCACCCGCGCGTTCGAGCGGTGGATCGAACCCGCCAACGACCAGCCGTTCCCCGAGCTCGCCCGACAGGCCCTCGACGAACTCCGCACCGCGGCCGCGACCCTCGCCTGAACCCGCGCCCACGGGCGTGCCGGGGTCCTTCGGCCCTTACCGGCCGCCCCTGGCTCGGCGAGGCTGGGATCATGCACGCCTGGCGAGTGTTCCGGCCCGGGCCTCCGGGCACCCGCAAGTTCGAACTCCGCAACGAACCGGTGCCCGACGTCGGTGACCGCGAACTGCTGCTGCGCGTGCTCGCGTGCGGGGTGTGCCGCACCGATCTGCACGTCGTCGAGGGGGACCTGCCGGTGCACCGCACCGGGGTGGTGCCCGGGCACGAGGTCGTCGGCGAGGTCGCGGCCCTCGGCCCGCACGTCACCGGCTTCGCGGTCGGCGACCGGGTGGGCGCGGCCTGGCTGCGCGGCACCTGCGGGGAATGCGCTTACTGCCGCCGCGGCACGGAGAACCTCTGCCCGCGCTCCCGCTACACCGGCTGGGACGCCGACGGCGGCTACGCCCGCTTCACCACCGTCCCCGCCGCCTACGCCCACCGGCTCCCCGGCGGCTACTCGGTCACCGAGCTCGCCCCGCTGCTGTGCGCCGGCATCATCGGCTACCGCGCGCTGCGCCGGGCCGACCTGCCCCACCACGGGCGCCTCGGCGTCTACGGCTTCGGGGCCAGCGCTCACCTGGCGGCCCAGGTCGCCCTCGCCGAGGGCGCCACCGTGCACGTCCTGACCCGCAGCGCCCAGGCTCGGCAACTGGCCCTCGACCTGGGCGCGGCCTCCGCAGGCGACGCCGCCGACCCGCCGCCGGAACCGCTCGACGCGGCGATCCTGTTCGCCCCGGCCGGCGAACTCGTCCCGCCCGCGCTGGCGGCGCTGGACCGCGGCGGCACCCTCGCGATCGCCGGGATCCACCTGACCGACGTCCCGTCCCTGAACTACCAGCACCACCTGTTCCAGGAACGCACCCTGCGCAGCGTCACCGCCAACACCCGCCGCGACGCGCGGGAGTTCCTGGACTTCGCCGGCGAGCACCACCTGCGGATCGTCACCACCGCCTACAGCCTCGACCAGGCCGACCAGGCGCTCGCCGACCTGGCGGCCGACCGGGTCACCGGCGCGGCGGTGCTGGTCCCTTGACGTCCGTCAGGTGACCTTGGTCCCCTGGGATCGGGGACGTAAGCCGTGTCGCGACGGACCGGGCTTCCGTAGCCTGGGAGGGTTCCGTGTGGCGAAGGGATGGCGGAATGATCAAGGTCTTCCTCGTCGACGACCACGAGGTCGTGCGCCGCGGTGTCGCCGACCTGCTCGAGGCGGATCCGGCTTTGACAGTGGTCGGCGAAGCGTCCACTGCCGCGCAGGCGCTGTCCCGGATTCTGGCGCTGCGGCCGGACGTGGCGGTGCTGGACGTCCGCCTGCCCGACGGCAACGGCATCGAGCTGTGCCGCGAGCTGCGTTCCCGGCTGCCCGAGCTGAACGTGCTGATCCTGACCTCCTACACCGACGAGGAGGCGATGCTCAACGCGATCCTGGCCGGTGCCGGCGGGTACGTCATCAAGGACATCCAGGGGCTGCAGCTCATTTCGGCGGTGCGCGACGTCGGCAGTGGACGATCGCTGCTGGACACCCGCGCGGCCGCGACCCTGATGGCGAAGCTGCGCGCGGACGCCGTCGAGACCGGCCCGCTCGCCGCGCTGAGCGACCGCGAGCGGACGCTGCTCGGCCTCATCGGCGAAGGCCTGACCAACCGCCAGATCGCCGAGCGGATGTTCCTCGCGGAGAAGACCGTGAAGAACTACGTCTCCCGCCTGCTGACCAAGCTGGGGCTGGAACGGCGGACCCAGGCCGCCGTCCTTGCGACGAAGCTGCGGGAGGGCAGGCGGGTGACGGGTGAAGAATGAACTCGCGAAAAAGCCGCGCCGTATAGGGCGTTATACACCTTTGTGCTGTTCCCGGCGCTCCCGCTCCTCGCGCTCCCGGTAGGCCTCCTCGGCGAAGTACCGCCGCATCGCCGACTCCGCCATCTCCTCCGTCGTGTGCCGGCCCCTCCGGGACGCCGCGGTCACCCGCGCCTCCCGCGCCGCCTTCCGGCTCTCCAGGTCGTTCATCGTCCACTCCTTCCCTGGCCGAGCGTCTCCCATTCGCGCGCCCACGCCGCCGCGCGGACCCGGTCGAGCGCGAGGTGCACCGCCAGCACGACGAGCGTGAGCACCAGCACCACGCCGAGCCACCCGAGCAGGCCGACGCTGAGCGCGATGGTCAGCGCGTTGAACGCCGACAGCGGCGGCGGCACCGGCTCCCCCGCCCCGTCGACCCAGATCGGCAGCCGCGCGCCCTGGTCCGTGCCCGCCGGGACGCTGACCGGGCCGCTGCGCTCGGTCCCGTCCGGCAGCCGCCACAGCGCGGGCACCTCCGCCACTTGCACCGCGGGTCCGCCTGCCACGAAGGACCCGGCGTCGGCCAGCACCACGGCCGTCACCTGGGTCCGGTCGGCCTGCTGCGCCCGGGCCAGCTCGGCGTGGCGGACGTACACCTCCGACACGAGGACCCCCGCCACCGGCACGGCGACCACCGCCAGCAGGATCGCCGTCACCAGCAGGCGCGCCTCCCAGCGGTCCCACGGGCGCACCAGCGGACCGCCCGGGTGGATCAGGCGCCAGAACCGGGCGGGCCACGACTCGGGTGCGGGCGTCACCGGCCTGCCCCCGCCCGCACCGCCCCGGTTCCGCCGCACATGTCCCGAGTCCTTCCACCACCCGGCTCAAGCGTGACGTCCGCGCGGCCGGAGGTGAAGGGCCGTTGGTCCCTTGGACGCGGAACCGGCGGCGCGCGGGCAGACTGGGGTGGATGCGCGACACCGGCACCGCTCCCCCGCTGACCCGCCGCACGGCCGTCCTCGGCGCCGTCGCGGTGCTGGCCGCGGCCACGACACTGGCCAACCGCGTGCTGCCCGGCTGGGCCTACCCCCTGTGCGGGGCGGTGACCGCGGGTGTCCTCATCGGACTCGCGTGCCTGTCCGGCCGCGGGTTCGCCGAGCTCGGCCTGTCCCGGCGGCACTGGCGCCGCTCGGCGGCCACCGGGGGCGTCGCGTGCCTGGTCGTCGCGGCCGGCTTCGGCGTCGCCCTCGCCGTGCCGGCGCTGCGGCCGCTGTTCCAGGACGGCCGCGTCGGGCAGCACCCGCCCGCCGAGCTGGTGTGGCTCGCGCTGGTGCGGATCCCGCTCGGCACCGTGCTCGTGGAAGAGGTCGCCTTCCGCGGCGTGCTGCCCGCCTTGCTGGGCGGCGGCGAACGCTGGCGGTGGCGGCCCGTACTCGGCGCGTCCGCGTTGTTCGGGCTGTGGCACCTGCTGCCGTCGCTGGCGTTGCGCCGCAACGCGGGCGTCGACGCGGCCGTCGGCGCCCTGCCCCTGCCGGTCCTGTCGGCGCTGGCGATGCTCGGCGCCGCGATAGCCGGTGTCGCGCTCTGCGCGCTCCGCTACGCCGGGCGCGGGGTGCTGGCCCCCGCGCTGGTGCACCTGGCGCTCAACTCGGGCGGGCTCGTGCTCGCGTGGTTCGCAGGCCGCGCCGGTTAGGGACTTCCGGCCCTTGGGCGGCGACCACGACGACGAGGACAGTGGGGCCAGTCGAACTAGGAGCGTTCATGCGGCACCCCGGCCAGTGGAAGATGGACATCGGACTGGACGAGATCGGGGGTGTGACGCGCGCGGAAGTCCGGCTCGGCGGCACCGACGGCACCCGGTTCACCGGCATCGGCCTCGTCGAGAACGGCCCGCGCGGGCTGCACCTGCCCGGCATCGCGGCGGAGCTGGCCCTCGCGCGGGCCCTGAGCGACCTCACCGAGGAGCTGCTCGAGGCGGTCGCCTCCGACATCGACACGCAGTTCACCTTCCCCGGGCCGCGCGTCAACTAGCGCTGTCGAGGACGACGGCAGGCGGGGCTGCCCGCGGCGCCACGCAAGCCACTTCCGAAACACGCTTTAGCCCGGAACGTTGGCCTCCAGCTCGTCGAGCCAGGCCCGCGCGCTGGCGTCGCTCGGGGCGCGCCAGTCGCCGCGCGGGGAGAGCGAACCGCCGGAGCCGACCTTCGGCGCGTTGGGCATCGCGGAGCGCTTGAACTGGCTGGTCTGGATGAACCGCCACAGGAACTCGCGCAGCCACTTCTTGATCGTCGGCAGGTCGTAGCTGTTGCGCTCGGACTCCGGCACCAGGTCCGGCCACCGCCCGGCGTTGACATCGCCCCACGCGTGCTGCGCCAGGTAGGCGATGCGGCTGGGCCGGTAGCCGAACCGCAGCAGGTAGTACAGGTGGAAGTCCTGCAGCTCGTACGGCCCGACCTTCGCCTCGGAACTCTGCGACGGCCCCGAGTCCGGCCCCTCCCCGGGCACCAGCTCCGGCGAGATCTCGGTGGCCAGGATCGACCGCAGCACCTCGTCGGCGCCCTCGCCCAGCTGCTCGGTCGCCACCTCCCACGCGATCAGGTACCGGATCAGCGTCTTGGGCACCGAGGCGTTCACGTTGTAGTGCGACATCTGGTCGCCCACCCCGTAGGTCGCCCACCCCAGCGCCTGCTCGCTCAGGTCGCCGGTGCCGACCACGAGCGCGCCGTGGTGGTTGGCCAGCCGGAACAGGTGCGAGGTCCGCTCCCCCGCCTGCACGTTCTCGAACGTCACGTCGTACACCGGCGAGCCGTCCGCGGCCGGGTGTCCCAGGTCGGCCAGCATCTGCCGCGCCGAGGGCCGGATGTCGATTTCGTGCGCGGACGTGCCGAGCGCCTTCATCAGCTTGTGCGCGTTGGTCAGCGTGTGGTTCGTGGTGGCGAACCCGGGCATCGTGTAGGCCAGCACGTTCTCCCGCGGCAGCCCGAGCTTGTCCATGCTCTGCGCGGCGATGATCAGCGCCTGCGTCGAGTCGAGCCCGCCGGACACGCCGATCACGACCTTCTCGATCCCGGTCGCCGCGAGCCGCTGCGTCAGGCCCTGCACCTGGATGTGGTGCACCTCGCGGCAGCGCTCGTTGCGGTCGGCGGTGTTCGCCGGGACGTACGGGAACCGCTGGATCTCCCGGCGCAGCCGCACCGGCCCCGGCGGCAGCTCCAGCTCGAAGTCCACGCGGCGGAAGGACTTGAGCCGCTCCCGGTGGTCGTGCGCGTTGTCGTTGAAGCTGGTCATCCGCAGCCGGTCGGCGGCCAGCCGCTCCAGGTCGACGTCGGCGGTCACCAGCTGGTTCGACTCGAACCGCTCGCCCTCGGCCAGCAGCGACCCGTTCTCCGCGATCACCGCCTGCCCGTCCCACGCCAGGTCCGTCGTGGACTCCCCCGGCCCGGCCGCCGAGTACAGGTACGCGGCGATGTAGCGGGCCGAGTGGTTGGTGCACAGGTTGCGCCGGTAGCCGGCCTTGCCGATGACGATGTTGCTGGCCGAGAGGTTCAGCAGCACCGTGGCGCCGGCCATCGCGCCGAACCCGCTCGGCGTCACCGGCACCCAGCCGTCCTCGCAGATCTCGACGTGGAACACCAGGCCCGGCACGTTCGGCGCGGCGAACAGCAGGTCACTGCCGAACGGCGCGTCCTGGCCCGCCACCAGCACCCGCTCGGACACCGCGTCCCTGGCCGCCACGAACTGGCGCTTCTCGTAGAACTCGCGGTAGCCCGGCAGGTAGCTCTTGGGCACCACGCCCAGGACCTGGCCGCGGTGCACCACGATGCCGCAGTTGAACAGCCGCCCCTCGAACCGCTGCGGCGCGCCGATCGCGAACACCCCCGGCAGGTCCGCCGACTCCTGCACGAACCGCGCCACGGCGTCGTCCACCGCGGCCTGCAGCGCGTTCTGGTGGAACAGGTCGTCGGCGGTGTAGGAGGAGAAGCCCAGCTCGGGGAACACCGTGATCGCGACCCCGTCCGCGGCCGCGCGGCGGGCCAGCGCCAGCGTGGCGTCGCAGTTGAACTCCGGATCCGCGACCCGGAGCTCCGGGACCGCGGAGGCCACCCGCACGAACCCGTGCCGGTAGAGCGAGGTGAAGTCGTGGGCCTGCGCTGATGTCACACTGTCCCCGTTTCCGCGTGCGTGCCGTGCACCGTCGAGCCTAGATCTAGACTCCGACCGTGCCCGACCCCACCACCGCCGTGCGTGATCTCGCGGACTCCCACGTCGCGCAGGCCTGCGCCGCCGACCCCCAGCTGGGCACCATGCTCGGCGTCGCGCCCGGGGAGGACCGGCTCACCGACCTCTCCCCCGCCGGCCAGCGGGAACGGGACGAGCTGGCGACCGCGACGCTGGCCCGGCTGCGCGGCCTGGAGCCCGGCGGCGACGACGAGCGCCGCTGCGCGCGGCTGCTGCGGGAGCGGCTGGAGACCGGGCTGGCGCTCAGCGCGGCAGGCGAGCACCTGCGGATGATCCGCAACATCCTCGGCCCGCTGCAGGGCCTGCGGAACACCTTCCTGATGATGCCCACGGACTCCGCGGAGGACTGGGCGGTGATCGCCCGCCGGGTCGCGCGCGTGCCGGGCGCGCTGGCCGGGTACGCCGAGTCGCTGCGCGAGGGCGTGCGGCGCCGCCTGTTCGCCGCGCCGCGGCAGGTGGAGACGGCGATCGCCCAGCTGGACGCGTGGGAGGGCTGGTTCGCCGGGTTCACCGCCGGGGCCGATGTGCCGCCGGCGTTGCGCGCCGACCTGGACCGGGCGTGCGCCGTCGCGCAGGACGCCCTGACCGGGTTGCGCGGCTTCCTCGCCGCCGACTACCTGCCGCGCGCCGAGGGGACCCCCGACGGCGTCGGCGAGGAGCGCTACCTGCTGCACGCCCGCCAGTGGACCGGCGCGCACCTCGACCTCGCCGCGACCACCGAGTGGGCGTGGTCGGAGTACCGCGCCCTGGCCGCGCAGATGCGCGCGGAAGCGGGCCGCGTGCTGCCCGGCGCGCCGGTGCTGGAGGCGATGGCGTACCTGGACCGGGAGGGCCCGGTCGTCGAGGGCGCGGAGGAAGTCCGCCGCTGGCTGGCCGACCTCACCGCGCGCGCGATGGACGACCTGGACGGCAGGCACTTCGACCTGGCGCCGCCGGTGCGGGTGCTGGAGACCCGGCTGGCCCCGCCCGGCAGCGCGGCCGCGCCGTACTACACGCGGCCCGCGCGGGACTTCTCCCGGCCCGGCCGCACCTGGCTGCCCACGCTCGGGCAGACCCGCTTTCCACTGTGGACGCTGATCAGCACGTGGTACCACGAGTCCGTGCCGGGCCACCACCTGCAGTTCGGCCACTGGACCACGTTGTCCGGGCGGCTGTCGCTGTTCCAGACCAGCGCCGGTTCGGTCAGCGCCACCACCGAGGGCTGGGCGCTCTACGCCGAGCGCCTGATGGACGAGCTGGGCTACCTCGACGACCCGGCGGCCCGCCTGGGCTACCTCGACTCGCAGATGATGCGGATCATCCGCGTGATCGTCGACATCGGCATGCACCTGGGGCTGCCGGTGCCGGAGGAGGCCGGGCTCGGCCCCGGCCTGCGCTGGACCGCCGAGACCGGCCGCGCGTTCTTCGGCGCTCACACCACGCGTGAGTCCGCGTTCCTGGACAGCGAGATCGTGCGGTACCTGGGCGTGCCGGGCCAGGCGATCAGCTACAAGGTCGGCGAGCGCGCCTGGCTGGCCGGGCGCGCGGCGGCCAGGGCCCGCAACCCGCGGTTCGAGCTGAAGGCCTGGCACATGGCGGCGCTGTCCGTGGGCACGCTCGGCCTGGACGACCTGGAGCCGGAGCTGGCCGCGCTCTGACGAGCGGCGCTCACCCGAACACCGGCACCTCGGCCTCGACCGGGTACTCCGCGACCCGCCCGCCGCGGATCCGGATGCCGGTGCGCCGCGCCCTGGCGACCCGGCGCCACGCGTCGAGGTCCTCGCGGGACTCCCACCGCTCGAAGGTGTTGACGCGCCCGGGGTCGAGCGGGTCGGCGGAGATGGCGAAATCGAGGCAGCCGGGGGCTTCGCGCGCCCGCCGCCCCAGATCGGCGTGGGCCGCGACGTAGGTGTCGCGCTTGTCGGCCGCCACGGCCACGTGCCCGGCGATGATGATCGGCATGGGAGGCTCCTGTCCGTCGGTCCGGTCCTTTCCCCACCGACGAACGGGATCCTCCCCTGAGGACAGGCTGTTCAGCCGGCGAGCGGCCCGGAGTACCGGCGGCTGTGGCTGACCACGAGGCTCTTCATCTGGCTGTACTGGTCCAGGACCAGCCGGTGGGACTCCCGGCCCACCCCGGTCGCCGGGGTGCAGGCGTAGGTCGCCGCCGACGAGTAGTTGTGGTAGCAGTTGGTCCAGACCCGGCTGGCCTTGACCGCGCGCCCGACGCGGTATGCGCGGTCGCCGTCGCGGGTCCACACCCCGGCGCCGGGCCCGTTGCGCGAGTCGTTGGCGATCGCGATCGCCTGCTCCTCGTCGGTGAACGAGGTGACCGCGAGCACCGGCCCGAACAGGTCCTCGCGGAACACGCGCATCCGGTTGTGGCCCTGCAGCACCGTCGGGGCGTAGAAGTAGCCGTCGGTGAACTCGTCGCCCACGGTCACCCGGTGCCCGCCGATCAGGACGGTCGCGCCCTCGCTCCGCCCCGTGTCCACACAGGACTCGAGCCGGGCGAGCTGCTCGGGGCCGCCCCGCGGGCCGACGCGGGTGGCGGTGTCCAGCGGGTCGTCGACCACCAGCTCGGCGATCCGCTCCAGGGCCCGCCCCACGAACTCGTCGTAGACCGGCTCCTGGACCAGCGCCCGCGACGGGCAGGTGCACACCAGTCCCTCGTCGGAGGCAGACCGCACCATCGCGTCCACCGCGCGGTCGAGGAAACCGTCCTCGTCGGCCAGCACGTCGGCGAAGAACACGTTCGGCGAGCGGGCTCCCACGTCCAGCCACACCGGCACCAGGTTCGGCGCCGCGCAGGACAGAATCCGCCGCCCGGTGGCGGTTTCGCCGCTGAACACGACCTTCGCGATCCGGCGGCTGCTCGCCAGGTCGCGGCCGACGCCCTCGCCCCGGCCGGTGACGATGTTGAACACTCCCGGCGGGATCACCTCGCCGATCACCTCGGCCAGCTTCAGCACCGACCACGACGCGTCCGAGGCCGGCTTGAGGACCGAGCAGTTGCCCGCGGCCAGCGCGGGCGCCAGGTTCCACGCCGCGACGAGCACCGGGAAATGCACGGGAAGGAACTGGGCGACCACGCCGAGCGGTTCCCGGAACTGATACGCTAGCACGTCGTCGTCGATTCCGGAGACGATCCCCTCCTCACCGCGCACGACGTCGGCGAAATAGCGGAAATGGTCGGCGGCGAGCGGAATGTCGACGCCAAGGGCCTCGCGAATCGGGCGCCCGGTCTCCCAGCTTTCACATACCGCCAGCATCTCGGCGTTGTCTTCGATCGCGTCCGCCGCGGCGGTGAGGATCGCGGCCCGGCGGGTGTGCGTGCACTCGCCCCAGGTGTCGCGCGCGACGTGCGCGGCGTCGAGCGCCAGCTCCAGGTCGGCGGCGCTGGAGTCGGCGGTTTCGCAGATCGTGCGCGCGGTCGCCGGGCTGATCACCGGCCGGTACCGGCCCTCGGTCGGGGCCAGCCATTTCCCCCCGATGAAATTGTCATAGCGAGGCAGCACGGGAACGGAACTGCCAGGCAACCCGGGAGGCACGTATCTCATTTCCGAAACTCCTCACCGTGCGCGACGGTCCCACCCAGCGAACGCGGTGCGCGTTGCCGGGGAAAAGGGGCGAAGGTCCCTAATCCAGTGGCGAACGGGCGATCAGCACAGGGCATTCGGAGTGGTGGATCAGCGCCTGCGCCGTGGACCCGAGCAGCATGCCGCGGAATCCGCCGCGGCCCCGGCTGCCCGCCACGAGCAGCTGCGCCCGCGCGCTCCAGTCCAGCAGCCGCGTGCGGGGCTGATCGCGCTCGGCCACGGCTCGCACGGTCACCTCCGGGTACTTGACCCGCCACGGCGCCAGCGACCGGTCCAGCACCTCGCGCTCGGCGTCCTCGCGGGGCGCCGTGCCGAAGGGGTCGCGCACGAACCCGAACGCCTCGGCCAGGTCGAAGTCGTTCCACACGTGCACGGCCACCAGTTCCACGTCCCGCGCGGCGGCTTCCTCGAAGGCCAGGCCGATCGCGGGCTCGGCAGGCGCGTACCCGTCGACGCCGACGACCACCGGCGCGTCGTCCGCGGGTTCCCCGCCGCGGACCACGGTGATCGGCGAGTGCCCGTGCACGGCCAGCGCCAGCGCGGTCGACCCGATCAGCAGGTCGCGCAGCGCGCTCCGCCCGGCCGATCCGAGCACCAGCATCCGCGCCGTGTCGGATTTCTTGACCAGCAACGGGATCGGGCCGTCCAGGCTCGCCTCGACGGTCACCGGGAGGTCCGGGTCGATCCGCCAGGCCTGCCGCCGCGCTCCGGCCAGCAGCCGCTCCGCGTGCAGCTCGTGCGCCGACAGCCAGTCCCCCGGCGGGAACGCCTCGCCGGCGAACGCGTCCGGGATCCCGAAGCCGTGCACCAGGATCAGGGGCAGAGCCATCCGCGACGCCTCGCGCGCGCCCCACCCGACGGCCCGCTGTGAACCGGGCGAGCCGTCCACGCCCACCACCACGCTGTTGCCGGCGCCTGCGAAATCCATGGTCTTCTCCCTGTCCCGGGCGGGCCGATCGCCGCACACCCAGCTTCCCGGCCCGCGGCCACGGGGCGAAGGGCACTTGGTCCTCGGTCGGCGAGGCCGAAGACCCCGCGAAAGTCCCCGCCTCAGGCGCTGGGCCTCAGGCGCTGGGCGCCACGGGCTGGCGCAGGACCGTCCGCAGCTTCTCCGGCGCGGCCCGGCGCGGGTCGCCGAGGTAGATCTCGTGGTGCAGACCGGAGTGCCGCAGCCCGTGCGCGGCGAGGTGGTCGCCGAGCCGCGCCAGCGCCGGGCCCTCGTCGTCGTACGGCCCGATGTGCAGCAGCTGGGCGCAGCGCCCCTCGTGCAGCGTGTGGAAGCGAACTCCGCCGATCGCGGGCAGCTGCTTCTTGGCGAGCGCGTCCTGCCGCGCCTGCTCGACCAGCTCCTCGCCCACCCAGGGCGGCTGGCTGATCAGCATCGTCCAGTGCCAGGCGTCCTTCTCGCGCCGGGTGAACACGCCGTAGTCGTCGGCCCACCACAGCCCTTCCAGCGGCCCCACCACGAACTCCTCGCCCCCGGCGCGGCGGACGGCGAACTTGATCGTGTAGGCCACCGCGTACAGCGCCTGGACCGCCCGCGCGTACTCCGGCGAGGTGTTCGGGTCGCCGCTGCCGTCGATCGCGATGAACCGCTGCTCGGGCACGTCGACGAACGCCCAGTCGGTGTTCTTCGGCGCGTACAGCGCCTTGAGCTCCCGTTTCGGGTCGTAGCCGGGCATCGTCAGGCGTCCCCTTCGAGTGTGGCGCGGTATTCGGTCAGCCACCGCTGCTCGGCGGCGAGCTGGTGGAGCGAGAAGCCGAAGATCGCCCGGACGAAAGCCGGCGCGTCCGATTGGGCGTCGGCGGCGCGGCGGAGGGTGCCGAGGCGTTCGTCCAGCGCGGCGGCGCGCGCGGCCAGCGCCTCGCGCAGACGCTCCGGCGGGATGAGCGGCTGGCTGGCCAGTCCGACCAGGACCGGCGGGAACACCGGCCGCAGCTCGGCGACGGCCGCCTCCGCCTCGGCCGCGCAGACCCGGCGGCCCTCCGGCGTCGGCCCGAACACCTTGCGTGCCTTGGCCCGTCCGGTGCCCGCGCTCGCGACCTCGGTGATCAGCCCGCGGTCACGCAGACGCCCCAGCAGGTAGTAGATCGAGCTGAACCCGATCTCGGTCCACTCCCGCATGCCGCGGGCGGTGATGACCTCGTCCAGCTCGTAGCCGTGCCGGGGCCGCTCGACGAGCAGGCCGAGCAGTGTCAGCTCGGCCGGGGTCAGTGCGGGCATGCGGTTACTCTAGCACTAGAACAACTACTCCACGGTGACGCTCTTGGCGAGGTTGCGTGGCTTGTCGATGTCCCGGCCGAGCTTGCGCGCGGTGTGGTAGGCCAGCAGCTGGAGCGGAATCGTGAGCAGGACCGGGTCCAGCTCCGGGCCGGCGGAGGGGATCCGGACCACCTCGTCGGCGCCCGGCACCGCCAGTCCGGTGGTGGTGACCGCGACGACCGGGCCGCCGCGCGCCTTCACCTGCTCGATCGTGCCGAGGTTCTTCGCGGCCAGCTCGTCGTCCGGGATCAGCACCACGCTCGGCATCGCGGGATCCACCAGCGCCAGCGGGCCGTGCTTGAGCTCCGAGGCCTGGTAGGCCTCCGCGTGCACGTAGGAGATCTCTTTCAGCTTCTGGGCGCCCTCCCGCGCCACCGGCCAGCCGCGCACCCGGCCGAGGAAGAACACGTGCTCGGCGTCGGCGAACCGGCCGGCCAGCGACGCGATCCGGTCGGACTCCGCGAGCACCTCCCCGATCCGCTCCGGCAGCTCCGCCAGCGCGCCCGCGATCCGCCTGCCCTCGGCCAGCGAGAGGTCGCGGACCCGCCCCAGCGTGAGGGCGAGCAGCGCGAACGCCACGGCCATGTTCGTGAACGCCTTCGTCGAGGCCACCGAGATCTCCGGCCCGGCGTGCAGGAACACGCCGCTGTCGCACTCGCGCGCGATCGCCGAGCCCACGACGTTGACCGCGCCGACCACCCGTCCGCCCTTGCGTTGCAGCTCCTCCACCGTGGCGAGGGTGTCGGCGGTCTCGCCGGACTGGCTCACCGCGACGTAGAGGCAGTCCGGGTCCACCACCGGGTTGCGGTAGCGGAACTCGGCGGCCGGTTCCGCGTCGGCGGGCACCCGCGCCAGCTCCTCGACGAGCCCGGCGCCCACCTGCCCCGCGTAGTAGGCCGATCCGCAGCCGAGGAACTTGACCCGCCGGATGCCGCGCAGTTCGCGGGCGGTGAACCGGAGGCCGTCCAGACGCGCGGTGCCCAGCCGATCGTCGAGCCGGCCGCGCAGCACCCGCTGCGCCGCCTCGGGTTGCTCCGCGATCTCCTTCGCCATGTAGTCCGGGAACCCGCCCAGCTCGTAGTCCCCCGGCACCTCCTCCACGACCGTGGGCTGCCGGTCGGCGCCGCTGCTGGTCTCGAACCCGTCCGCGCGGATCGTGGCCAGCTCGCCGTCCTCGAGGTAGACGACCTGCTGGGTGTGCCGGACCAGCGCGGCCAGGTCGGAGGCCACGTACATCTCGTGGTCGCCGAGCCCGAGCACGAGCGGGCTGCCGTGCCGGGCGGCGACCAGCACGTCCGGGCGCTCGGCGTCGAGCACGAGGAGCCCGTAGGTGCCCTCGACGTCGGCCAGCGCCGTGCGCACCGCTTCGGTGAGCGTGCCGCCGCGTTCGGCCGCGGCGGCGATCAGGTGGGCGAGGACCTCGCTGTCGGTGTCGGACACCAGCCGCACCCCGGAGGCGCTCAGCGCGGTGCGCAACGCGGTCGCGTTCTCGATGATCCCGTTGTGCACCACCGCGATCCGCCGTCCGGCGTCGGTGTGCGGGTGGGCGTTCGTCGCGGTCGCGGGGCCGTGCGTGGCCCACCGGGTGTGCGCGATGCCGGTGGTGCTGCCCGCCAGGTTCGCGGTGAGCCGGGTCAGCTCCGCCACGCGCACGGCCGCCTTGCGCACCAGCAGCCTGCCGTCCCTGGCGAGCGCGACGCCTGCCGAGTCGTAGCCGCGGTACTCCAGCCGCCGCAGGCCTTCCAGCAGGATCGGCAACGCGGGCCGACGGCCCAGGTAACCCACGATTCCGCACATGGCGC
The DNA here is from genome assembly GCF_000231075.2 of Amycolatopsis sp. ATCC 39116. Lineage (NCBI taxonomy): Bacteria > Bacillati > Actinomycetota > Actinomycetes > Pseudonocardiales > Pseudonocardiaceae > Amycolatopsis > Amycolatopsis sp. ATCC 39116. The sequence goes on from NZ_AFWY03000008.1 coordinate 183,830, forward strand.
GCCTTCCCTTCCGCGGCCGGGATGCTGTCGAAGTCGCCCGTCCGGCGACCGCCGTTACCGGGGTTCCCGCGGCGGGCGCGTCGTGCCCGGGTCCGTTTTCCGCTGCGGCAGGATGGCGGCATGAGCGACGAGGACTTGTTCGGCGCGGTCGGGCCTCGGCTGCGGGCGCTGCGCAAGCAGCGGCGCGTCACGCTGGCGCAGCTGGCCGAGGCGACCGGGATCTCGGTGAGCACGCTGTCGCGGCTGGAGTCCGGCGGGCGGAAGCCGACGCTGGAGCTGCTGCTGCCGCTGGCCCGCGTCCACCAGGTCACCCTCGACGAGCTGGTCGGCGCGCCGGAGACCGGGGATCCGCGGGTGCACGCCAAGCCGGTCGTGCGGTTCGGCGTGACGATCGTGCCGCTGACCCGGCGGCCGGGCGGGCTGCAGGCGTTCAAGATGATCTACCCGCCCGGGAAGCCCTCGCGCGAGCCCGAGCAGAAGGTGCACGAGGGCTACGAGTGGATGTACGTGCTCTCCGGGCGGCTGCGGCTCGTCCTCGGCGACCACGACGTGATCCTGACGCCCGGCGAGGCCGCGGAGTTCGACACCCGCACGCCGCACTGGTTCGGCAACCCCGGCCCGGAGCCTGCCGAGATCCTCAGCCTGTTCGGCCCGCAGGGGGAACGGCTGCACGTCCGGGCACGACCGAAAGGCGAGTCATGAGCGGCTTCGACGCCGGCGCGATCCGGGTGATCGCGTGCGACATCTTCGGCACCACCGTCGACTGGTACAGCGGCGTGCGCGACCAGGTCGCGCCGGTCTTCGCCGAGGCCGGGATCGACGTGGACGCGGGCGAGTTCACCTCCGCGTGGCGGGACAGGTACCTGCCCTCGATGCGCCGCGTGCAGGACGGCTCACGGGAGTGGGCCGTCCTGGACACGCTGCACCGCGAGTCGCTGGACGCGCTGCTCGACGAGCACGGCGTGTCCCTCGGCGAAGACGCCCGGCGCCGGCTGGTGCGCGCCTGGCACCGGCTGCCCGCGTGGCCGGGCGCCGCGGCAGGCCTGGCGCGGCTGCGGTCCCGGCACGTCGTGGCGGCGCTGTCGAACGGCGGGTTCGCGTTGCTCACTCACCTGGTGAAGGACGCCGCCCTGCCGTTCGACTGCATCCTGTCCGCCGAGCTGGCCCGCGACTACAAGCCGTCCGCGGCGGTGTACCGGACCGCGGCCGGCCTGCTGGACGTGGCGCCCGGCGAGGTGCTGATGGTCGCCGCCCACGCCTGGGACCTGGCGGGCGCACGCGCGGCCGGGCTGCGCACGGCGTTCCTCGAGCGGCCCGCCGAGAAGGGACCACACCACCAGGCCGACCGGCCCGGAGACTTCCCCGCCGATCTGGTGGCCTCGGACTTCGGCGAGCTGGCGGGCCTGTTCGGCTGCTGAACGCCGTGCCGTATAGGTCGTTATACAGCCTCAGCCGTTGGCCTGGGACGGGTCCATCCAGATGATCTCCCAGTTGTGGCCGTCCGGGTCCTCGAACACGCGCTGGTACATGAACCCCTGGTCCATCGGGTCGCGGGTCTCCCGCCCGCCCGCGGCGACCGCCTTGTCCACCAGGGTGTCCACGGCCTCCCGGCTCTCGGCGGACAGGGCCAGCAGCACCTCGGTGGACTTGGCGCTGTCGGTGATCTGCTTGTCGGTGAAGGTCGTGAAGAAGTCGTTTCTCAGCAGCATCGCGTAGATCGTGTCGCTGAACACCAGGCAGGCCGCGTTCTCGTCGGTGAACTGCGCGTTGAACTCGTACCCCAGGTCGGACCAGAACTTCTTGGCCCGGTCCAGGTCGGCGACGGGCAGGTTCACGAAGATCATCTGATTCGTCATGTCCGCACCCTATGACCGGATCGCCGCCGCGCGCTTCTCCTATCTTGCGCTTCCGCCGACCCGCACCGGCGCCGCGGGCGCGCCGGCCTCGATCAGCGCCCGCAACGGCGTCGCGAGGTCGCGGGGCGCGAACAGGTCCGGACCGCGGTAGGCGGCGATCTCGTCGAGCGTCCACCAGCGGAAGCCGGTGATGTTCTCGGCGGCCAGCGCCTCGTCGTCGAACGTCCCGCGCGGCGTGAAGGCCGTCGTGCGGACGAGGAAGAAGTCGTCGGCGACCGCGTCGTGGCTGGTCAGCTCCGGCGGCGCGGGCGCCTCCCGGCGCCACACGTGCGGCAGCGGGCCGCCGTCGAGCACGAAGCCGGTCTCCTCGAGCAGCTCCCTGCGCAGCGCTTCCAGCGGGGACTCGCCGTCCTCGACGCCGCCGCCCGGGGTGATCCACACGGCCGTGCCCGGCGGCGCGATCCGCATGCGGCACAACAGGATCCGGTCGTCGTCGTCCAGCATGACCGCCCGCACCGCGTGCCGCACCCGCATCGGGCCAGGATAGCGGGGCCGATCACCCCTCCCGGTCCAGCTCGCCCGTCACGTCGAGCGGGATCAGCGGCGCCGGGCCGGCCAGCTCGCTCGCCGGCGCCGGGTGGTAGGCGAAGTTCTTGGCACGGGCGCCGCCGTCGACGACCAGGTCGCAGCCGGTGATCAGGCGCGCGTAGTCCGAGCACAGCCACGCCACCGCGTGCCCGATGTCGGTCGGGGTGCCGGTCGTGCCCATCGGCACCAGCGGCACCCGCTCCCCCGCCCACCGCGACGGGCGGCGCCACTCCTCGTCGCCGTCCGCGCCGCCGATCCCGGCCCGGCGCGGCCTGTCCAGCACGCCGCCCGGCCCCTGCTCCGCGATCAGCGCCGGGTTGTCCGGGGTCGGCGCGGTCGGGGTGAAGCTGTTGACGCGGATCCCGTACGGCGCGAGGTCCATCGCCGCCGCCCGGACGAAGTTGTTGACCCCGCCCTTGTGGAACGCGTACGCGATCACCCCGGCGCTGCCGGACCAGCCGTTGGACGACGAGATCGCCACGATCGAGCCGCGGATCCCCCGCTCCGCCATGTGCCTGCCGACCAGCTGGGTGTTGAGGAAGTTGCCCATCGCGGCCACGTTCACCGCGCGCTGGAAGAAGTCCGGGCTCTCGTCCAGCACCCCGCGCCCGCCGAGCAGCGCCGCGTTGTTGACCAGGATGTCGACGTGCCCCCAGGCGTCCACGACGGTCGTCAGGTACTCGCGGACCTGCTCGGGGTCCGTCACGTCGCCGGGGACGGCCATCGCGGTGCCGCCGTTGCGCTCGATCCGGTCGGCCGCGGCCTTCGCCGCCGCCGGGTCCAGGTCGTTGCACGCCACCTTGGCGCCGTAGCGGGCCAGCGCGAGCGCGATGCCGCTGCCGATGTTCGGCCCGGCGCCGGTCACCAGCGCCACCTTGCCGTCGAGCGAGATCTCCATCAGACGTCCTCCTCCGGGAAGTGACAGGCGGCCTGGTGGCCGGGCGCGAGCTCGCGCAGCAGCGGCGTTTCCACGGCGCACTTGTCCCGCGCCCGCGGGCAGCGGGTGCGGAACCGGCAGCCGCTGGGCGGTGAGATCGGCGACGGCGGCTCGCCGCGGATGGTGACCGGACGGCGGTTCGCGGCCGCGTCGGCGTCCACGTGCGGGATGGACTCCAGCAGCGCGACCGTGTACGGGTGGCGGGGCGCGCGGTAGATCTCCTCCGCCGGGCCGATCTCGCACAGCTGCCCGAGGTGCATCACCCCGACCCGGTCGCTGACCTGCTTGACCAGCGCCAGGTCGTGGGAGATGAACAGGTAGGACAGCCCCAGCTCCGACCGCAGCCGCTCGAACAGGTTCAGCACCTGCGCCTGGATCAGCACGTCCAACGAGGACACCGCTTCGTCGCACACGATCAGCGCCGGGTCCAAAGCCAGCGCGCGGGCGATCGCGACCCGCTGGCACTGTCCGCCGGACAACTCGTGCGGGCGGCGCCGCCCGAACGTGTCCGGGTTCAGGCCGACGAGGTCCAGCAGGTCCCGCGCCCGGCGGCGCCGCTCGGCGGCCGGCGCGGTGCGGTAGCCGACCATCGGCTCCTCGACGATGTCGGTGACGCGCCACCGCGGGTTGAGGGAGCCGAACGGGTCCTGGAACACCATCTGCACGTGCCGCCGGGCGTCCGCGAGCCGGCGGCCCTTCACGGTCGCGAGGTCCACGCCGCGCAACCGCACGGAGCCCGCCTTGGGCCGCGGGGCCTGCAGGATCGAGCGGGCCAGGGTCGACTTGCCCGAGCCGGTCTCCCCCACCACGCCGAGCGTCTCGCGCGGACGGATGTCGAACGACACCTCGGACAACGCGTGCACCACCCCGCCACGCGTGCCACCCCGGCCCCGGACGGTGAACTCCTGCACCAGGTTGCGGGCTTCCAGCAGCGGTTCTTCCACAGCGGTCATCGGTGCGCTCCGTCCGGAGTGGACAGGCCGGCCGCACCAGACAGGGAGCTCGCCGCCGTCATGCGTCCTCCTCGCAGGGGTGCCAGCACGCCCACGCGTGTCCCGGCTCGTGTTCGGTCAGCGGGGGTGCCTCGGCCACGCAGTCGGAGGCCGCACGGTCGCAACGGGGCGCGAACGGGCACCCGGGCGGCAGGTTCGTCAGGTCCGGCGGCTGGCCGGGCGTCACCGGCAGCTCGGCGTGCGGTGGGCGCTCCACGCGCGGGATCGCGCCCAGCAACGCCTTCGTGTACGGCATCCGCACCCGCGAGAACAGCACCGGCGCCGCGGCGTACTCCACCGCCCGCCCGGCGTACATCACGATCACGTCGTGCGCGTAGGTCGCCGCCAGGCCGAGGTCGTGGCTGATCAGGATGATCGCCGTGCCGAGCCGTTCCTGCAGTTCCAGCAGCAGCTCCATGATCTGCGCCTGCGTAGTCACGTCCAGCGCGGTCGTCGCCTCGTCGGCGATCAGCAGCTTCGGGTCCGCCGCCAGCGCGATCGCGATCATCACCCGCTGCCGCATGCCGCCGGAGAGCTGGTGCGGGTACTCGTGGAACCGCCGCTCCGGGGCCGGCAACCGCACCAGCTTCAGCAGGTCCATCGCGCGGTCCCGCGCCGCGCGCCGGTCGTGGTCGCCGTGCGCCCGCACCGCCTCGGTGATCTGCACGCCGATCCGCATCGTCGGGTTCAGCGACCGCGCCGGGTCCTGGAACACCATCGCCAGGTCCGCGCCCCGGTGCCGCCGCATCCGCCGCTCGGACAGGCCGAGCAGCTCGACGCCGCGGTAGCGCGCCGATCCGGTGATCCGCGCCGTCGGCGGCAGCAGGCCCATCAGCGCCCGCGAGCTGACCGACTTGCCCGACCCGGACTCGCCGATGATCGCCAGCGTCCGGCCCGCCTCCAGCCGGTAGGACAACCCGTTCACCGCGCGGACCGTGCGCCCCCGGGCCGCGAACGTCACGTGCAGGTCCTCGACCTCCAGCAGCGTCCCGGTCCGCACGGACGCCGGGGTGGTCAGTTCGTCGATGCTCATCGGCCGCTCCAGCGTCCCCGTAGCGTCTCGCCCAGCAGGTTGAATGCCAGGACGGTCACAAAGAGCGCCAGGGACGGCCAGACCACGAGCATCGGCGTCGCCGACAGGCTCGCCTGTCCCTGGGAGATCATGTTGCCCCAGCTCGGCGCGGGCGGCGGGATGCCGAGGCCGAGGAAGCTCAGCGCGCCCTCGATCACGATCACGATGCCCATGCCGAGCATCGAGAACGTCACCAGCTGCGGCGCGATGTTCGGCGCGAGGTGCCGGAACAACATCCGCCACACCCGCGTGCCGGACAGGTGCGCGGCGACCATGAACGGCTGCTCCCGCAACCGCAGAGTCGCCGCACGGGAGATCCGCGCGAACGCGGGCACCGAGAAGAACGCCAGCGCCAGGATCGTGTTCGCCTGGCTCGGCCCGAGGCTCTGCGCCACCGCCAGGGTCAGCACCAGCGACGGGAACGCGATCAGCACGTCCAGCACGCGCATGATCACCGCGTCCACCGCGCCGCCCAGGTAGGCGCTCACCGCGCCGAGCGTGCCGCCGGCCAGCAGGCCCAGCACGTTGACCGCGACGCCGACGATCAGCGACGACCGCCCGCCGTGCAGGAGCCGGGACCAGACGTCGTTGCCGTTCGGGTCGGTGCCCAGCAGGTGCCCCGGCGAGAACGCGGGCAGGTTCGACTCCAGCACGTCCCCGCCGATCGGCTCGGGCACGGAAGCGACCAGCGGCCACAGGAAGCACGCGCCGAACACCAGCGCGAGCAGGGCCAGCGGGACGCCCAGTTCGACGTGCCGCAGCCAGCCGCGCACGCGTGACGGACGCGCCGCGGGCAGCGCCGTGGGCAGATCAACCGTCGCCATAGCGGATCCTCGGGTCGAGTACGGCGTAGAGCAGGTCGGTCAGCAGGTTGGCGGCCACCGCGACCACGGCGAAGACCACCACGCAGGCCTGGACCACGACGAAGTCGCGGCTGTTGATGGCCGACAGCAGCATCTGCCCGATGCCGGGCAGCGCGAAGATCTGCTCGATGATCACGGTCGCGCCGATCATCGTGCCCAGGTTGAGCCCGACCACCGTGATCAGCCCGAACGCCGAGTTCCGGAAGGCGTGCCGCAGCAGCACCTGCCACGGCCCGATCCCCTTCGCCCGCGCCGTGGTGATGTAGTCCTCGCCGTGCAGCTGGTCCACCAGGTCACCGCGGAGGAACCGGGTGTAGAAGCAGAACAGCGGGAACGCGATCGCCAGCGCGGGCAGGAACAGCGAGTGCAGGTTCGCCCCCAGCCCCTGCTCCAGCGGCACGAACCCGATGGCCGGGAACACCGCCAACTGCACCGCGAACACCAGCACGAGCAGCAGCGCGAGCACGTAGTTCGCCAGCGACAGGCCGGTGATGCTGACCAGCATGCTCACCCGGTCGGTGAGCCGGTTCGGGCGGCGCGCCGCGATCAGGGCGACCGGGATCGCCAGCCCCAGTGACAGCACGAACGCCAGCCCCACCAGCTCGCCGCTGACGGCCAGCCGGGAGCCGAGCTCGTCGGTCACCGGCTGCCCGCTGACCAGCGAGTTCCCGAGGTCGCCGGTGACCGCGCCGCCGAGCCAGTCCAGGTAGCGCACCACCGCGGGCCGGTCCAGCCCCATCTGCTGGTTGAGCGCGGCGATCTGCTCGGGCGTGGCCTCCGGGCCGAGCAGCAGCTGCGCGGTGTCCCCGGGGATCAGGCTCAGCACCGCGAAGGTGAGAACGCTGACGCCGAGCACGATGGGGACCGCGGTGAGCAGCCGCCGGGCCACCAGCCGCAGCGCCGGCGAGGCCAGTGGCCCCGGCAGCCGACGCGGCGCGCCGATCGCCGTCACCGGCTCGTCCAGACCTGGTCCCACAGCACCCCGGTGTTGACCAGGACCGGCGGGATCTTCGTGGTCAGGCCGGGCCCGTGCACGCCGGCCGCGGTGACGTTGGCCGGGGCGAACGCCAGGATGTAGGGCGCGTAGGCGTTGTCGCTGATCCGCTTGCCCGCCTGCAGGTACAGCGTCTCCCGGGTGGCCGGGTCGACGGTGGCCGCGGCCTGGTTGAGCAGGTCGTCCAGGGCCGGGTCGTTGACCCCGCTGAACGGCGAGGTGGCGGCGAAGCGGAACCCGACGCCGACGCCGGCCGCGGGATCCCACGCCCCGGCGGTCTGCAGCATGGCCTGCCACTTGTTCGAGTTGAAGTTGCCGATCAAAGCGTTGAGCTGGTCGGAGTGGATCGTGGTCTTGATGCCCACGGCCTCCCACTGGCTCTGCAACGCGGTCATCACCTGCTCGGCGACGTAGCTCTTGAGCGTGCCGAGGTCGACGGTGAGCCCGCCCAGCTCGGCGACCAGCGCGCGGGCCTTGTCCGGGTCGTAGGTCCGGTACCCGTCGATGGTGTCGTGGTGGAACAGCCCGCCCGGCCCGGTGAAGGTCTGCGCGGCCGGGTACCAGTCCTTGAACAGTCCCTTGCGGATCGCGTCCACATTGGTCGCGTAGTAGACCGCCTCGCGCGCCTTCTGGTTGTCGAACGGCGCGGTCTTGGTGTTGAGCTGGATCAGGTACGGCGAGGTGGGCGGCTGGATGGTGACGGTGAGCTGCTTGTTCGCCTGCGCCTGCTCGATCAGCGGGGTGGTGTTCATGCCCTCGTAGGCCTGCGCCTGCCCGGCCAGGATCGCCTGGTATGCGGGCTGGTCGCCGCCGACCGACTTGAACGTCAGGTTGTCCAGGTAGGGCAGCCCGGGCTTGAAGTAGTTCTCGTTGCGGGTCAGCTTCAGCTCCGAGGACAGCTGGTTGGACACCACCTTGAACGGGCCCGCGCCGACCGGGGTGATCTTGAACTGCTCCGGCCCCATCTGCTGCAGCGCGGTGGGCGAGGCGATCCAGTTCACGTTGGACACCACCATCGAGTTGATCACCGCGCCGTACGGGCGGGTGAACCGCAGCACGACCGCGTTGCCCTCGACGCTGATGCCGTTCTGCTCGGCCAGCGGCCAGCGCGGGGCGCAGGTGCAGGTCGAGGTGATGTTGCGGCGGAAGTTGAAGGCGACCGCCTCGGCATCGAACGGCGTGCCGTCGCTGAACTTAACGCCGTCGCGGATGGTGATGCGAATGGTCCGGTCGCCGTCGGCCAGCTCGTAGCCGCTGGCCAGTTCCGGGACGACTCGAGCGTTGCCGCCGTCCTCGTCCGCGGTCAGCGCGAACAGGCCGCCGAAGATCGCGCTCATCTGGGACAGGTTCGCGCCGCCGGTCGTGTTGGTGGCCGGGTCCAGTCCGCTGGGCCAGGCGCCGGCGAAGGAGTTCAGCTCCAGCACGGTGATGCTCCCGCCGCGTTGCGGGGGCCCGGCGGCCGCGCCGCCCTGACCGGCCTGGCCCCCGCCGCCACAGGCGGCGAGCAGGATCAGCGCCGCGAAGGCGGCGAGGAAACGTGGGATGGGTGTGCGCATGTCGATCTCCCGCTTCGTTGCGGAGCCGCCATCGGTGGGGTGGGGAGGTGTGTCGCGCCAGTGCTCGTGGACTCAGTGCTCGTGGACTCAGTGCTCGTGCACGATGACGCCGCGGATGTTCTTGCCGTCCAGCATGTCCTGGTAGCCGTCGTTGACCTCGTCCAGCGAGTAGCGCCGGGTGATCAGCTCGTCGAGCTTCAGGTCGCCCGAGCGGTACAGCCCCAGCAGCCGGGGCACGTCGTAGAGCGGGTTGCTGTCGCCGAACAACGCGCCGCGCAGCTGCCGCTGGTAGCCGATCAGCATGCCGGCCGGGAAGTGCACCGCGCGCTCGTCGATCTTGCCGACGGCGGTGACGGTGACCTTGCCGCCCTTGCCGGTGACCTGCACGGCCGCGTTGACGATCTCCTCGGTGAGCACGCCGGGCGTGCAGATGGCGTGGTCGGCGAGCTGGCCCCAGGTGGTTTCCACGACGAAGTCGTGTGCTTCCTTGGCGGTGGCGAAGGTGTGGGTGGCGCCGAAGACCTTCGCCATGTCCCGCTTGAACTCCACGGGATCGACCACGACGACGTTCTTCGCCCCGGCGTAGCGCGCGCCCTGCACGGCGTTGCTGCCGACGCCACCGGCGCCGTAGATCACGACGGTCTCCCCGGCACGCACGCCCGCCGCGTGCACCGCCGAGCCCCAGCCGGTGGGCACGCCGCAACCGACCAGCGCGCCGATCTCGAACGGGATGTCCTCGGGCAGCCGCAGGCAGGCCCACTCGGACACCACCGCGTACTGCGAGAACGTGCCGAGGGTGCAGAACCCGCCGAAGTCCTCGCCGTCGGCGTGGAAGCGGAACGTGCCGTCGGCGAACATGCCGGTGGAGGCGTTCTTGCCCTCGTCGCACATGTTCTGGTGCCCGGTCGAGCAGGGACGGCACTTGCCGCAGGCGGGGATGTAGGAGCAGACGATCCGGTCGCCCGGTTTGACCCGGGTGACGTGCGGGCCGACCGATTCGACGACGCCGGCGCCCTCGTGCCCGCCGACGATCGGCAGCCGCACCGGGGCGTCGCCCTTGGTGATGTGGTCGTCGGAGTGGCACAGCCCGGCGGCGTGGAACTTGACGCGCACCTCGTGCGCCTTCGGCTCGTCCAGCTGCAGCTCGGTGATCTCCCACGGGCGGTGGGGCGCGCGGGCGATGGCGGCGCGGGTGGTGATGGTCATGGTCGCGGTCCCCTCAGTGCTCGTGGACGATGACGCCGCGGATGTTCTTGCCGTCGAGCATGTCCTGGTAGCCCTGGTTGACCTCGTCCAGCGAGTAGCGCCGGGTGATCAGCTCGTCCAGCTTCAGGTCGCCCGAGCGGTACAGGCCCAGCAGCCGCGGCACGTCGTAGAGCGGGTTGCAGTTGCCGAACAACGCGCCCTGCGCCCGCCGCTGGTAGCCGATGAACAGGCCCGCGTTGGCGTCGATCCAGCCGCCACCCACGGCGGTGATGGTGACCTTGCCGCTCTTGCCGACGACGTCGAGGGCGCGGGCGATCACCTCGTCGTGCAGGACACCGACGGTGATGATCGCGTGGTCGGCCAGCTGGCCCCAGGTGGTCTCGACGACGAACTCGTGCGCCTCCTTCGCGTCGGCGAAGGTGTGGGTCGCGCCGAAGACCTTCGCCATGTCCCGCTTGAACTCCACCGGGTCCACCACGACCACGTGCTTGGCGCCGGCGTAACGCGCGCCCTGCACCGCGTTGCTGCCGACGCCGCCCGCGCCGTAGACCACCACTGTCTCCCCCGCCCGCACGCCGGCGGCGTACACCGCCGACCCCCAGCCGGTCGGCACGCCGCAGCCGACCAGCGCGGCGATCTCGAACGGGATGTCCCGCGGGATCGGGATGCAGGAGAACTCCGACACCACGGCGTACTGCGAGAAGGTGCCGAGCACGCACAGCCCGCCGAAGTCCTCGCCGCCGGCGTGGAAGCGGAAGGTGCCGTCGGGGAACTCGCCGGTGGACGCGTTCTTGCCCGCGTCGCACAGGTTCTGGTGCCCGGTGGAGCAGTAGCGGCACTGGCCGCACGCCGGGATGAAGGAGCAGACGACGTGGTCGCCGGCCGCGACGCGGGTGACGTCCGCGCCGACGGCCTCGACGACCCCGGCGCCCTCGTGCCCGCCGACCACGGGGAAGCGCATCTGCGCGTCGCCCTTCTGGATGTGGTCGTCGGAGTGGCACAGGCCGGCCGCGTTGAAGCGGATCCGGACCTCGTGCGCCTTCGGCTCGTCCAGGTCGAGGTCGATGATCTCCCAGGGGCGCCGGGGTTCCCGGCACACCGCGGCTCGCGTGGTGATGGTCATGAAGGTCCCCGTTCGCTGACGTGGGGTGGTTCGACCCACCTTCGCTTCGGGCCCCGGGCGGCACCAGCGCCCTTTCCACGTCACGAAAACCTTGCGCCCGGCCGGGCTCAGGCCGCCGTGATCACCTCCTCGGCCACCCACCTGGCGACGCCCGGCGGGTAGGGCGCGGGCAGACCGAGGACGAAGTGGGTGAAGCCGGCGCCGGCGGCAGCGCCGATCGCCTTGCGGGTGTCGCCGGGCCGTTCGTAGGAAACCGGCAGGTGGATCGACCGCGTGATCGCCGCCGGGTCGCGGCCGATGTCGCGGCAGTAGCGGTCGAGCAACGCGCTGCGCTCGACGGCGTCGTCGAGGTCACCGCCCGGGATGTTCCACAGGTCCGCGTGCTCGGCCACCACCCGCAGCGTCGCCTTCGCGCGGCCGCCGACGAGGATCGGCGGGCCGGGGCGCTGCACCGGTTTGGGGTTGCCGAACGCTCCGGTGAGCTTCACGTGGGCGCCGTCGAAGTCGAACGGCCGCTCCTCGGTCCACAGGCGGCGGATGACGGTCAGGGCCTCATCGAGGCTCGCGGTGGCGTCCGCGGCGTCGTGGAAGGGCAGGCCGTGTGCCTCGTATTCGCGGCGGGCGAGCGGGTGGCCGGGCCGCGAGCCGACGCCGATGCCGAAGTCGAGGCGGCCGCCGGAGACGACGTCCACGGTGGTGGCGATCTTGGCCAGCACCGCGGGCGGGCGGAACCGGTTGCTGGTCACCAGGAGCCCGAGGCGCAGGCGGCTGGTCTGCGCGGCCAGTGCGGACAGCAGGGTCCAGCCTTCGAGGACCGGGCCGTCCGGATCGCCCGCGATCGGCATGAGGTGGTCGAACAGCCAGGCGTGCTCGATCTCGGGGATTGCGTCGGCCTCTTGCCAGACGCGGCGGATGTCGTCGTAGCCGGCCTGCATGGGCGCGGTCATGATGCCGAAACTGGGCATTCGGGGTTCCTATCGGCGTCGCCGCAGCGACGGGTCGAGCAGCGCGGGCCGGGTGTCGACCTTCTCGCCCGGGGCGAGGTCGGTGCCGGGGGCGACGATCGAGTCGATGGCGTCGAGCACGTCGGCGGGCAGCACCACGTCGGCGGCCGCGAGCTGCGAGTTCAGGTGGTCCAGCGTGCGCGGGCCGATGAGCGCGGTGCTCACCGCCGGGTGCGCGAGCACGAAGCCGAGCGCGAGCTGGATCATCGTCAGGCCGGCCTCGTCGGCGACCTTCGCCAGCTGCTCGACGGCGTCCAGCTTGGCCCGGTTGACCGGCAGGGCGGTGTCGAAGCGCTCGGGCATGTTCGCGGAGCGGTTGGTGCGGAACTCGCGGTCCGCCCGGATGGCGCCGGAGAGCCAGCCCGACGCGAGCGGGCTCCACACCAGCACGCCCATCCCGTACTGCTCGGTGACCGGCAGGACGTCGGCCTCGGCGGCCCGCTGCAGGATCGAGTAGCCGGGCTGCTCGGTGGCGAACCGGCCCAGGTGGTGCTCGCGGGCCGCCCACTGGGCCTGCACGATGCGGTAGGCCGGGTAGGTCGACGAGCCGAAGTAGCGGATCTTGCCCGCGCGCTGCAGGTCGGTCAGAGCCGAGAGGGTCTCCTCGTCGCTGGTCGCCGGGTCCCAGCGGTGGATCTGGTAGAGGTCGACGTGGTCGGCCCCGAGGCGGCGCAGGCTGCGGTCCAGCTCGGTGACCAGCCAGCGGCGGGAGGCGCCGCGGTGGCTGTGGTCGTCGTCGACCGGCAGACCCGCCTTGGTGGCGAGCACGAGGTCGTCGCGGCGGCCGGCGATGGCGCGGCCCACGATCTCCTCCGAGCCCGGGTAGAAGTCGGCGGTGTCGATCAGGTTGACGCCGGCGTCGAGCGCGGCGTCGACGATGGCGTTCGCCTCGTCCTGGGTGGTGCGGCCGATCGCGCCGAAGTTCATCGCGCCGAGCGACAGTGCGCTGACGCGCACGCCGGTGTGGCCCAGGGTGCGGTACTGCAAGGTGGTGTCCCCTCTATGCTGGGAGCAAGCGGAACGTTGCTCCGCTACTCACGATACGGAACCTTGTTCCGCTTAGCAAGGAGGTGTGCGTGGCCGACGAGGGGAAGCCAGTCCGGACCAAGCGGGCCGACGCCCGGCGGAACGAGAAAGCCCTGCTGGACGCGGCCGCCGCGGTGTTCGTGCGGGCGGGCGTGGACGCGCCGGTGCGGGACATCGCCGCGGAGGCCGGGGTCGGGATGGGCACGATCTACCGCCACTTCCCCACCAGGGCGGACCTGATCATCGCCGTGTACCGGCACCAGGTCGACGCCTGTGCCGAGGCGGGTCCCGCGCTGCTGGCGAGCGAGGCGCCGTACGCGGCGCTGCGGAAGTGGGTGGACCTGTTCGTGGACTTCCTGGTGACGAAGCACGGCCTGGCGGGCGTGCTGCAGTCCGACGAGGCGGGTTTCGCGGCGCTGCACGCCTACTTCCTGGACCGGCTGGTCCCGGTGTGCGCGAGCCTGCTCGACGCGGCGCGCGCGGCGGGCGAAATCCACCGGGACGTCGAGGCGTACGCCCTGATGCGCGGCGTGGGAAACCTGTGCGTCGGTGCGGACTCCGACCCCCGCTACGACGCCCGCCGCCTGGTGGAGCTGCTGATCGCCGGGCTGCGCTGAGTCAGCAACCCGCCGCGGCGCGCGCCGCGGGGAACCAGCTCGCCAGGAAGGCCAGCAGCACGTCCCGCGGTTGCGCGGCCTCGGACTGGACGAGACCCACGAACAACCGCGGTTGCCCGGCGTGCGTGCACTCGGCCATGGCCTTGGCGCCGCGGTCGGCCACCGCGGTCACGTCGCCCGCGCCGTCGACGAGGACGGGGTTGCCAAGCCGCCGCAGCCCGTCGTCGTCCAGGGAGACCGCGGCGGTGCCGCGGTCGGTGACGTCGGCCGCGAGGTAGAGCACGGTCGAGCCGTCCACGCTCAGCCGGCAGGACACGCTGCCCTGCCCCTTGTCGGTGAAGCTCTCGGCGATCCCCTCGCCGTCCGGCAGGAGCGGCGTCAGCGCGGCGGACTCCACCGGAACGCCGCACACGTGATCGGGCACGGCGTAGGCGCGCTCGGAGGCGCACCCGCCGACGGCCACCAGCCCCGCGATGGCCAGCACGGCGCCGAAGTTGATCGACACGCCCGCGACCTTGACCGGTGCGGCCGGACGGCCCTCTCACCCCTGCACGGCCGCCGCCCGGACCCCCGCAGCCGCGCCCGGCAGCCGCGCGCCCCCGGGCTACTTGCCCCGCGGGTCGTTGCCGGGGCCTTGGTCGTCGGGTTGGGTGGCGGCGGCGGCGAGTTCGCCGGGTGAGGCGTGGTGTTTTTGGAATGGGGTCATGTGGGCTTCGTCGCGGAAGCGCTGGACCATGTGCGGGTAGTGGAGTTCGAAGGCGGGCCGTTCGGAGCGGATGCGGGGTAGTTCGGTGAAGTTGTGGCGTGGTGGTGGGCAGGTGGTGGCCCATTCCAGGGAGTTGCCGTAGCCCCAGGGGTCGTCGACGGTGACGGGTTCGCCGTAGCGGTAGCTGCGGACGACGTTGTAGATGAAGGGCAGCATGGACAGGCCGAGCAGGAAGGCGCCGATGGTGGAGGCCATGTGCATGCCGGTGAAGGCGTCGGTGGCGAGGTAGTCGGCGTAGCGGCGGGGCATGCCGGCGTCGCCGAGCCAGTGCTGGACCAGGAAGGTGGTGTGGAAGCCGAGGAAGGTGGTCCAGAAGTGGAGTTTGGCGAGTCGTTCGTCCATCATGCGGCCGGTCATCTTGGGGAACCAGAAGTAGATGCCGGCGAAGGTGGCGAACACGATGGTGCCGAAGAGCACGTAGTGGAAGTGCGCGACCACGAAGTAGCTGTCGTGGATGTGGAAGTCCAGGGGTGGTGAGGCGAGCAGGATGCCGGTCAGCCCGCCGAGCAGGAACGTCACCAGGAACCCCACCGACCACAGCATGGGCGATTCGAAGGTGAGTTTGCCGTGCCACATGGTGCCGATCCAGTTGAAGAACTTGATGCCGGTGGGGATGGCGATGAAGAACGTCATGATGGAGAAGAAGGGCAGCAGCACCGCGCCGGTGGCGAACATGTGGTGCGCCCACACCGCCACCGACAGGGCGGTGATCCCGACCGTGGCCCACACCATCAGCTTGTAGCCGAACAGGGGTTTGCGGCTGAACACCGGGATGATCTCGGTGATGATGCCGAAGAACGGCAGCGCGATGATGTAGACCTCGGGGTGGCCGAAGAACCAGAACAGGTGCTGCCACAGGATCGCGCCGCCATTGCCGGGGTCGAACACGTGCGCCCCGATCAGCCGGTCGGCCAGCAACCCGAACAACGCCGCGGTCAGGATCGGGAAGGCCAGCAGCACCAGCACGCTGGTGAACAGGATGTTCCAGGTGAAGATCGGCATCCGCCACATCGTCATGCCCGGGCAGCGCAGGCACACGATCGTGGTCAGCATGTTCACCGCGCCCAGGATCGTGCCCAGACCGGACACGATCAGCCCGGCCACCCACAGGTTCCCGCCGATCCCGGGCGAGTTCGCCGCGTCCGACAACGGCGTGTAGGCGGTCCAGCCGAAATCCGCCGCCCCGCCCGGAGTCAGGAACGCCCCCATCACGATCAGCCCGCCGAACAGGAACAACCAGTAGGAAAACGAGTTCAACCGCGGGAACGCCACATCCGGCGCCCCGATCTGCAACGGCAGGATGTAGTTGGCGAACCCGAACACCGTCGGCGTCGCATACAGCAACAACATGATCGTGCCGTGCATCGTGAACAGCTGGTTGTACTGCTCCGGCGACAGGAACTGCAACCCCGGCCGCGCCAGCTCCCCCCGGATCAGCAACGCCATCAACCCGCCCACCATGAAGAACGCGAACGACGTCGTCAGGTACAGGATCGCGATCTGCTTCGGATCCGTCGTCCGCAACAACCGCAACACCGCCGAACCACGCGACGGCCGGTGCACCGCGGGACGCGGCACCAGAACGGGATCGGCGGGACGCAACGTGTCGGTCATGCGGTGCCCTTCGCGGCGAGTTCCAACCGTGCCGCGCCCTGCTACCCGTTCCGGCGATCGCGCAAACCCGGCGCCGGCGCGTGTCACCCGCCGGCACGGGGGTACAGGGAACCCGCGACGACACGACGGAGGGCGCGATGGACAGGACCTGGCTGGGACTCGGCGGGCTGGCGGCGGCAGCGGCCGCGGCCGCACCGGTGGTCCGGAAGCGACTGGCCCGCCGGGGCGGGACGGAGGCCGGCCGCTGGCTCACCGTCACGATCGGCGAGTCGCCCCTGAGCGTGGGCAACAGCGACGAGCTGCGGCGGACGCTGGCCGACTTCGGCGACACCGTGGAGTTCCGCCTCACCGCGGCCCCCGGTGAACGGGGCACCGAGGTCGCGCTGCGCCCGGTGGACCCCGGGCCGGGCGGCGCGCTCGCCCGGCTCAGCGGTGCCGATCCGCGGCAGGACATCCGCCGGGCGCTGCGGGACCTCAAGTCGCGGCTGGAGACCGGCGAGGTGATCCGCCCGGACCCGCCGACCACCGGGAAACCCACACCGGGCGGCGCGATCATGCGCTTCGCGACGCGGCGCGCGGGCGGGGAGGGACGGCTGTGAAGGCGTTGTGCTGGCAGGGCGTGAACAAGCTCTCCGTGGAGAACGTGCGGGATCCGGAGATCCGCAACGACCAGGACGTCGTCGTGAAGGTCACCGCGAGCACCACCTGCGGCTCCGACCTGCACCTGATCGGCGGCTACATCCCGGCGATGGAAGCCGGGGACGTGCTGGGCCACGAGTTCCTCGGCGAAGTGGTCGAGGTCGGCTCGGGCGTGCGGCGGCACCGCGTCGGCGACCGCGTGGTGGTGGCGTCGTTCATCGGCTGCGGCCGCTGCTGGTACTGCCGCAACGACCTGTGGTCGCTGTGCGACAACAGCAACACCAACCCGGGCATCACCGCGATGGCCTACGGCTACGAGCCCGGCGGGATCTTCGGCTACTCACACGCGATGGGCGGGTTCCAGGGCAGCCACGCCGAGTACATCCGGGTGCCCTTCGCCGACTACGGCGCCTTCACGGTGCCCGAGGGGCTCGACGACGACGCGGCGTTGTTCGCCTCCGACTCGATCCCGACCGGCTGGATGGGGGCCGACCTCGGCGGCGTCAAGCCCGGGGACGTCGTCGCCGTGTGGGGGTGCGGCGCGGTGGGCCAGATGG
Source organism: Amycolatopsis sp. ATCC 39116 (assembly GCF_000231075.2). NCBI lineage: Bacteria > Bacillati > Actinomycetota > Actinomycetes > Pseudonocardiales > Pseudonocardiaceae > Amycolatopsis > Amycolatopsis sp. ATCC 39116. The sequence goes on from NZ_AFWY03000008.1 coordinate 201,240, forward strand.
CGGCCAGGGCGGCCATCCTGCTCGGCGCGGAACGGGTGATCTCCATCGACCGCTACCCGGAACGGCTCGCCATGACCGAGCGGCACATCGGGTCCGAGACCATCGACTACAGCAGCACCGACGTCGGCGCCGAGCTCCGTGAGCGCACCGGCGGCCGCGGCCCGGACGTGTGCATCGAAGCGGTGGGCATGGAGGCGCACACCACCGGCGTCGAGCAGGCCTACGACCAGGTGAAGCAGCAGCTGCGGCTGCACACCGAGCGGCCGGCGGCGGTGCGGGAGGCCATCCACGCCTGCCGCAAGGGCGGCACCGTGTTCGTCCTCGGCGTGTTCGGCGGGCTGGTGGACAAGTTCCCGCTCGGCGCGGTCATCAACAACGGCCTCACCATCCGCGGGGCCCAGCAGCACGGGCAGCGCTACATCCCGATGCTGCTGGAGCGGATGGCCGCGGGCGAGATCCCCACCCGGCACCTGGTCACGCACACGCTGCCGCTCGACGAGGGCCCGAAGGGGTACGACCTGTTCAAGCACAAGAAGGACGGCTGCGTGCGCGCGGTCTTCCACCCCGCACACTGACCGTCCACAGCGGAACGGCCGCGTGCTGCCACGGGAGTCGTGGCGGCACGCGGCCGTTTCCGGTCGGGACGAGTGTCAGCGCTTGAGGAACTTCAGGCTGTTGGACAGCGAGTCCGACCACGGCGAGGCCAGGTCCAGCCTGCGCAGCTCGTCGGCGTGCTGGACCGCGGCCAGCTCCGCCATCAGCCGGGCGCGCATCCGGTCGTCGTGCGCGGCGTTGGCCGCCCGCAGCGCCCGGTCCAGCCGGGTCTTGCGGAACGGCGTGAACCAGGACGCGCGGGCCAGGTGCGCGGCACGGCGCGCCGCGCGGTCCCGGGTCCGGGCCAGTGCGTCGCGCTCGTCGTCGCCGAGGCCGAGGCGGGAGAGGAAGCGCTCCTTGAGCTCACGGCTGACCCGCGACCAGGTCGTGACGCGGGCGCGGGTGTGCCGCAGCTCGATGCCCAGGGCCAGGTGCAGCATGACCACACCGAGGACCGGGCCGAGCGTGACCCGCGCCAGGCCGGACACCGGGCCGGCCAGGTCGAAGGCCATGTAGCCGGACGCCGCGCACAGCGCCCACAGGATCAGCCGGGCCGGGCCCGGCTTGCCCTTGGGGCTGCGGATCTCGGCGCGCATCGCGAACCCGCACGCGATCAGCGCGACCTCGACCACGGCGAACATCGCGGCACGCTCGTAGACGTTGGTGATCCCGAGCTTCTCCCCGAAGAAGCGCCACGAGGTGTCCACCGAGACCAGCAGCGACATGAACGCCACCAGGTAGAAGCCGCGCGACCCCTCCGGCGACTTGCGCTTCGCCGGCTTGGCCGCCTCGGCGGTCTCCGTGATCTCCCCGGTGGGCGTGTCGGTCTCGTCGCCCTGCGGCTCCGCCTCGGCGGCCGCGTCGGCTTCCTTGCGGCCGTCCAGCTCGGCCAGCATCTTCACCGACAGCCGCGGCAGGTCCCCGGTGTCGCCGAGCCCGCGCTCCTCCCGCCACTTGCCGACCTTCTCCGCGACCGCGGCGCGCTCGCGCTTGGGGTTGGTGACCACGCCGTAGGTCACCAGGAAGGCCAGCACGTCGGAGGTCGACGGCTCACCCAGTGTCTCGCACGCGTACCGGATCTTCTCGTCCATGGTGTCCAACATGACCAGGCGGGCGGCGTGCGCCGCGCTGCTTATCACGTCGGTTGAAGCAGCGTGCTGGTCGCTCTCGGTTTCCATGTCGTTGTCCTTGTGGAGTTCTCGACGGTGGGGAGCGCGAACATAGCAGGTGGGTAGATCAACCGGGTGATCGGCCTTGATCTGTTACCTGCCGTTTCCCCGGCGGACCACGCGCGGCGGGTCCGGCGGGGAAGCGCTTTCACCGCCCTCAGCTCCCGGCGCGGGCCCCGGCCCCGGCCGTGCTCGGGGCGGGCAGCGCCCGCAGCAGGTCCTCGACCCGTTCCTTCGCGTCGCCGAACAGCATGGCGGAGTTGTCGCGGAAGAAGAGCGGGTTCTGCACGCCCGCGTAGCCCGAGGACATCGACCGCTTGAACACCACGACGTTTTTGGCCTCCCACACCCGCAGCACCGGCATGCCGGCGATCGGCGAGCCGGGGTCCTCGGCCGCGGCCGGGTTGACCGTGTCGTTGGCGCCGATGACGAGGACGACGTCGGTGCCGGCGAAGTCGTCGTTGATCTCGTCCATCTCCAGCACGATGTCATAGGGCACCTTCGCCTCGGCGAGCAGCACGTTCATGTGCCCGGGCAGGCGGCCGGCCACCGGGTGGATGCCGAACCGGACCTCGACCCCGCGTTCCCGCAGCCGCCGGGTCAGCTCGGCGACGCCGTGCTGGGCCTGCGCGACGGCCATGCCGTAGCCGGGGGTGATGATCACGCTGCTCGCGTCGGCCAGCAGCTCGGCCGCGCCGTCGGCGGTGATCTCCTTGTGCTCGCCGTAGTCGGTGTCGTCCGCCGGGCCGGCCTCGATCCCGAACCCGCCCGCGATGACCGAGATGAACGAGCGGTTCATCGCCTTGCACATGATGTAGGACAGGTAGGCACCGGAGGAGCCGACCAGCGCGCCGGTGACGATGAGCAGGTTGTTCTCCAGCAGGAACCCGCTCGCGGCGGCCGCCCAGCCGGAGTAGCTGTTCAGCATCGACACCACCACCGGCATGTCGCCGCCGCCGATCGAGGCCACCAGGTGCCAGCCCAGCGCGAGCGCCACCGCGGTGACCACGACGAGCAGCCACAGCTGCGGGTCGATGACGAACCACACCGTCAGCGCGACGAACACCGCCAGCGCGCCGAGGTTGAGGAAGTTCTTGCCGGGCAGCATCAGCGGCTTGGAGTTGATCCGCGCCGACAGCTTCAGGAACGCGACGATCGACCCGGTGAAGGTCACCGCGCCGATGAACACGCCGATGAACACCTCGGCCGAGTGGATCCCGCCCAGCCCGAGCGCGGCCAGCGTCCGCGCCTCGGCCCCCTCGGGGTGCGCTTCGACCTCCAGGTAGCCGTTCCAGCCGACCAGCACGGCGGCCAGGCCGACGAAGGAGTGCAGCAGCGCGATCAGCTCGGGCATGCCGGTCATCTGCACCACGCGGGCGCGCTGCAGGCCGACGGCGGCGCCGAGCACCACCGCCACCACCATCAGCACCACGCCGAGGGTGGAGATGTCGCGGTGCACGGCCAGCGCGATGGTCGCCGCCAGCGCGACGACCATGCCCGCGATGCCGAACCCGTTGCCGGTCTTGGCGGTCTCGTGCTTGGACAGCCCCGCCAGCGCCAGGATGAACAACAACGCGGCGACCAGGTAGGCCGCCTGCGCGATCGTGTCGAGAGTCATGAGTTCAGGTCTCCTGATCGGGCTCAGCTGCGGGAGAACATCGAGAGCATGCGCCGGGTGACGGCGAACCCGCCGAAGATGTTGATCGAGGCGAGCAGGATCGCCGCGAACGCCAGCCAGGTCACCGCCCCGCCGCCGTGCCCGACCTGCAACAGCGCGCCGACCACGATGATCCCGGAGATCGCGTTGGTCACCGACATCAGCGGCGTGTGCAGCGCGTGGTGCACGTGCCCGATCACGTAGAACCCGATCACCACCGCCATCGCGAACACGGTCAGGTGCCCCTGCAACGCCGGCGGCGACGCCGCGACCAGCAGAAACAGCAACGCGCCCGCCACCGCGGTCAGCCCGATCCGGGCGGCCGGGGACAGCTTCTTCTTCTCCGGCTCCGGCTCCTTGGCGGCGGCCTTCGGCGTGGCCTGCGCGGGAGCGGCCGACACCTGCGCCGGGGGCGGCGGCCACAGCAGCTCGCCCTCGCGGACCACGGTCATCGACCGGATGACGATGTCCTCCAGGTCGAACACCGGCGTGCCGTCCTTGCCCGGCGTCACCAGCTTCATCAGGTTGACCAGGTTCGTGCCGTACAGCTGCGACGACTGCGCGGGCAACCGGCCGGGCAGGTCGGTGTAGCCGAGGATCGTCACCCCGTTGTCCGTGGTGACGGCCTTGCCGGCAACGGTGCCCTCGACGTTGCCGCCGTTGGCCGCGGCCATGTCCACGATCACGCTGCCCGGCCGCATCGAGGCGACCATGCCGGCGGTGATGATCCGCGGCGCCGGCTTCCCGGGGATCAGCGCGGTGGTGATGATGATGTCCACGTCGCGGCACTGCTCCTCGTAGAGCTGCCGCTCGCGGGCCTTGTAGTCGTCGCTCATCTCCTTGGCGTAGCCCGTGGCGGAGACCTCGACGTCGGGCGCCTCGATGGACAGGTACTCCCCGCCCAGCGACTTGACCTGGTCGGCCACCTCGGGCCGCGGGTCCGTCGCGCGCACCACCGCGCCGAGGCTGCCCGCCGCGCCGATCGCGGCCAGTCCGGCCACGCCCGCGCCGACGACGAGGACCTTCGCCGGGGGCACCTTGCCCGCGGCGGTGACCTGCCCGGTGAAGAACCGGCCGAACGTGTGCGCCGCCTCGACCACCGCGCGGTACCCGGCAATGTTGGCCATCGACGACAGCACGTCCAGCGACTGGGCCCGCGAGATCCGCGGCACCGCGTCCATCGCCATCGCGGTGATGGGCCGCTTCGCCAGGTCGTCGACCAGCTCCTTGTTCAGGGCCGGGGCCAGCAGGCTGATCAGGGTCGCGCCCGGCTTCATCGCGTCCAGCTGCTCCTTGGCCGGCGCGTTCACCCCCAGGACGATCTCCGCCTGCACGGCGTTCCCGATCGACGCGCCTGCTTCGGCGTACGCCTCGTCGGAGAAGCTCGCCAGTTCACCGGCGCCCGGCTCCACCACGACCTCGTAGCCCAGCTTGAGCAGCTGGGCCACCGTCGCGGGCGTCGCGGCCACCCTGGTCTCGCCGGGGGTGGCCTCCTTCAGCACTCCGACCAGCATCGAATCACCTCGTCCACGGTTGGACGACGAACGCCGGGTGTCGTACGTCGACGTACTCCTGGTCGCGCTCCCCCGTGGCCGACCCCGGTCGGGGAGCGCGCGATCATATTCGCAGCCTTTTTAACACGATGGCCCGATTCTGCCGGTGACTGCGGCCACATGCGGATGATGGGGTGGTGCGCAGGCGGCTGTTGATCGGCGCGGCGGTGGTCGTCATCATCGTGGCGGTGGTGTTCGGCAGCGCCTTCGCGTTCCAGCGCAGGCTCATCTACCTGCCCTCGGGCGGCCCGGTCCCGTCCGCGGCGGAGGTCCTCCCCGGTGGCCGGGACGTCGCGCTGCGCACCGCGGACGGGCTGACTCTCACCGCCTGGTACTTCCCGGTGGCCGCGCCGCGCGCGGCGGTGCTGGTGGCCCCGGGCAACGCCGGCAACCGGTCGCTGCGCGCACCGCTCGCGCGGGCCCTGCACGCCGCGGGCGTGGCGACCCTGCTGCTGGACTACCGCGGGTACGGCGGCAACCCGGGCTCGCCGACGGAGGCCGGGCTCGCGCTGGACGTGCGCGCGGCCCGCGAGTTCCTGGCCGCGCAGGCGCGGGTGCCGCTGGTCTACTTCGGCGAGAGCCTGGGCGCGGCGGTGGTGGCCGGGCTCGCCGTGGACTTCCCGCCCGCGGCGCTGGTGCTGCGCTCCCCGTTCACCGACCTGGCCGCGGTCGCCCGGCGGCACTACCCGTTCCTGCCGGTGCGGCTGTTGCTGCTGGACACCTTCCCGGTCGCCGAGCAGGTCGCGCGGGTGCCCGCGCCGGTCACCGTGGTCTACGGCGGCGCCGACTCGATCGTGCCGCCGGAGCAGAGCCGGGCCGTGGCCGCGGCCGCCGGCGGGCGGGCCGTCGAGGTGCCCGGCGCGGACCACAACGACCCGGTGCTGCTGGACGGCCCCGCGGTGATCGACGCGATCACCGCGGCGGCCGGGTGATCAGCGGAACGCGGCCTGCCCGGTCATCGCCTGGCCGATGTGCCGCGGACAGGCGACCAGCGCCGGGTCCGCACGTCGTCGCCGGCGGCCAGGAACCCGTCGAACCGGCCGGCCGTGTCCCGGTTGCCGGTGTCGTCCCGCAGGCGGTACTCCCCCCGGCGGGGAGGTGGCGCAAGCGCGCGGTGAGCCGGGTCCGGGCGGGGCCGGCGTCCTCGGCAACACTGCCCGGCCAGGTTCACAGTGCCGTGGCCAGTGCGCCGAGCGCGGCGAGCCGGTCGTCTCCCACCGGAATCAGCACCACCGAATCCGCGCCGAGGCCGGCGATCCGCCGCCGCACGACGTCGGCGGGACCGGCCAGCGTCAGCTCGTCCACCCACTCCCCCGGCAACGCCGCCGCGAAGGAGTCCCCGTCCTGGTGCCGCGCACGCAACGCCCGCAGCTCGGACGCGAACGGCAGCGGGTCCACGTGCGCGGACAGCTCCGGATCGCCGATCGCGGTGAGCAACGGCCGCACCTGGGCGCGGGCCGCCTCGGCGTCGGGGTCCACCACCGCGTGCCCGAAGGCCACGACCTGCTTGTGCGGCGGCAGGATCCGGCGGGCCGCGGCGATGTACTCGGCGGGCGCCGGTTCGGCCAGGATCACGCCGTCCAGCTCGGCCCCGGCCACGGCGAGCGACTTCGGGCCGCGCACTCCGGCGAGCACCGGCGGGACCGTCTCCGGAGCGGTCTCCAGCCCGGCGCCGTCGAGCCGCACGTACCGGCCTTCGACCCGGACCCGTTCCCCGCGCAGCAGAGCGGTCAGCGCGCGGGCGTACTCGGCGAACAACGTCAGCGGGCTCGACGGCCACGCGCCCACCTGGCGCATCCACCCGGACACCCCGTGCCCGATGCCCGCGACGAGCCGCCCGGGGTGGAGCCGTGCCAGTGTCGCCAGTTCCATCGCGGTGAAGGCGACGTTGCGCGCCCCGGCGGGCAGGATGCCGATGCCGACGCGGATCCGGGACGTCACCGCCAGCACCGTCGCCGCCTGCGCGATGCCGCCGTGGAAGCCGAGGTCCTCCACGATCCACACCTCGCCGAAGCCGAGTTCCTCGGCCCGCCGGGCGAACGGCACGATCTCCGCCGCCGCGAGGTCCCGCGGCAGCATCACCCCGGCCGTCATCCGAGCACGAACGGGACTCGCGCGGCCAGCGGGCCCAGCGCCGCCCGGTCGGCCTCGGTGGGGGCCCGGCGCCCGGTGCCGACCAAGAGCGCGTCCGTGTCGGAGAACGATCCCGGGAACGGCGCCCCGGCGATCTTCTCCAGCATTTCGCGCGACGCGGCGAGGCCCTCCGCGGGCGGCCCGGCGACGGACGGCAGGTGCGCCACCAGGTCGAGGTGGTGCAGCGTCCACTCCATGACGTAGGTGGACAGGTAGGCGGCGACGGTGAGGACCTGGTCGCGCGTCCGCACCCGCGCCGAGGGGTCGGCCAGCTCCGCGGCGCGCCCGGCCGCGGAGCCGACGTCGTCGAGGTGGAACTTCAGCAGCCACGGCTCCCCGTAGGCCGCGGCCAGCCGGACCGTCAGCGCGTCGAGCGGGTCCTCGCCGGTCGGCGGCTGGTCGCTGACCTCCCAGTAGGTGAGCTCGTCCCGGGTCGGCTCCTCGTCCGCCGGGGTGACCAGCGTGATGAGGACGTCCTGGGCGTCGGTGATCAGGTGGCACACCAGGTCCCGCACCAGCCAGCCGGCGCAGCCGGACGGACGGGCGAGGTCGTCGTCGGCGAGCCCGGCGACCGCGGTCCGCAGCGCCGCCCACGAGCGTGAGAAGAGGTCCACGCCTCGCAAGCTAACAGCGCCCGCCCACTCCGGCGACCGGTTTCCGGCGTGGGCGTGGTGCGGGTGCGGACCGGCCCGCTCCGGCCACCGGTTTCAGACGCGGGCGCGGGTGCGGGCCAGCCCCAGCCCACCCAGCGCGGCGGCGACCAGCCCGATCGCCAGGGCGGCGAACCCGCCGACGATGCCGTAGCCGGTGCCCGGCCCGCCCTCGGCCAGCGCCACCACGATCGCGCCGGCTGCCATCCCGGCCACCCCGGTGGCCAGTGCCGCGGTGGCGCCCCGCCGCCGGTGGCGGGCCACGGCCAGCGCCCCGGCGACCACACCGGCGAGCGCCACCAGCGCGGCGACGGTGCCGACGAGCCGCCCCGTGGTGAGCGTTCCGGCGTCGACGGCCTGGGCGAGCGTGTACTGGACGAACATGGCGAACTCCTTTTGGCTGCAACGGTTTTTCCGACACCGGTGATGCTGCCCGGGATCACCCCGCCGGTCGTCCGGCACGCGCAGGCAATCCGCGCTGCCGCTCGCGCCGCAGGAACCGCGGAACTACTACGCCCGCGGTAGCCGAGGGATGCTCCGCGCGCAGGACTCGCCCCCGCCGCGATCCGGCTAGTGTTCTGCGCATGAGCCGCGCCGGGAAGTGGGTGAGCCGCGCCGGGGGCAGCGCGACCCCCGCCGCGGACGGGACGACCCGTTTCAGGATCGGCGCAACCCGTATCAGGAACGGGGCGATCCGTGCCGTTGGCTGGGCGACCCGCACTGGGGCCCGGGCGACCCGCCCTGGAGACAGGACCATCCCCACCGGGACGACCGACCCTGGAGACAGGACCATCCCCACCGGGACGACCCGTCCCGGCGACAGGGCCATCCGCACCGGGCAGGAACCCATTCGCGCCGGCGACTGGGCGATCGGCGCCGGGATGGCGGCGATCCTCCTGGTGACCGCGCTGTCGGCGCCCGCCCCGGCTCTCGCGCCGCTGGGTTACGCGCTGCTGGCCGCCGGGGGTCTGGCGCTGGCCGCGCACCGCCGGGCGCCGGTGGCCGTGCTGGCGGCCGCCGGGCTCAGCGCGCTCGCCGCGCAGGCCATCGGGGTCGACGTCCCGGCGCTGGCCTACCTCTTCGCGGTGTTCGCCGCCGTCCGCGCCGGGCGGCGGCTCGTCACGGTGGCCGCCACCGTGGTCATGCTCGCCGCGCTGCCGTTCGCGCTGCTGATCTCACAGGACCTGACCGTCGGCGGAGCGTTCGCCCATTCCCGGGACGTGCTCCAGCTGGCGTGGCTGGTCGCCGCGGGCGCGGCGGGCGAGGCGGTGCGGCAGGCCGAGCGCCGGGCGGACGAGGCCGAGCGCACCCGGGAGGAGACCGCGCGGCGCCGCGCCGACGAGGAGCGCCTGCACATCGCGCGCGAGCTGCACGATTCGCTCACCCACCAGATCTCCGTCATCAAGGTGCAGGCCGAGGTCGCCGTCCACCTCGCCCGCAAACGCGGCGAGGAGGTGCCGGACTCGCTGCTGGCGATCCGGGACGCCGGACGGGAAGCGGCCCGCGAGCTGCGGGCGACCCTGGAGGCCCTGCGCGACGACGGCACCAGCCCCCCGCGCGGCCTGGACGACGTCCCGGAACTGGTGCGGCGCGCGCGATCCACCGGCCTGGAGACGACGCTGACGATCGACGGCGAACCCGGCGACGTGCCCGCCGCCGTGCAGCGCACCGCCTACCGGATCGTCCAGGAATCGCTGACCAACGTGGCTCGGCACGCCCGCGCCACCACCGCCTCGGTCCACATCGGATACCGGCCCGCCGCGCTCGAGATCCGCGTGGACGACGACGGAACGGCCACAGTGGACGCCCCGCCGTCGCCCGGGGTGGGGCTGCTCGGCATGCGGGAACGGGTCACCGCGCTCGGCGGCCGCCTCGACGCCGCGCCCCGGGCCGACGGCGGGTTCCGCGTCGAGGCCGAACTGCCGGTGGAGCGGGTGTCGTGATCCGCGTCCTGCTGGTGGACGACCAGCCGCTCATCCGCAGCGGGTTCCGCGCGCTGCTGGACAACGAGGACGACATCGAGGTGGTGGCCGAGGCCGCCGACGGCGCGGCCGGGGTCGCGCTCGCCCGCGAGCACGTGCCGGACATCGCGCTCGTCGACGTCCAGATGCCGATCGTGGACGGCATCGAGGCCACCCGCCGCATCGCCGCGGACCCGGCGCTGGCGGCGGTGCACGTGGTCATCCTGACCAACTACGGCCTGGACGAGTACGTGTTCGACGCGCTGCGCGCCGGGGCCGCCGGGTTCCTGGTCAAGGACATCCAGCCGGAGGACTTCCTGCACGCCGTGCGGGTCGCCGCCCGCGGCGACGCCCTGCTGGCCCCCTCGATCACCCGCAAGCTGATCGACCGCTACGTCAGCCGCCCGCTGCACCCCGGCCCCGGCCTCGGCGAACTGACCAACCGGGAACGCGAGGCGGTGGCGCTGGTCGCGCAGGGCCTGTCCAACGACGAGATCGCCGAGCACATGGTGATCAGCCCGCTGACCGCGAAGACGCACGTCAACCGGGCGATGACGAAACTGCGCGCACGCGACCGCGCGCAGCTGGTGGTGCTCGCCTACGAGTCCGGGCTGGTCACGCCCGCGAACCGCGCAGGCTTTCACTCTGGTTCCAGCGGCGCATGAACACCCGCACCGTCACCCGCATCCGCCGCAAGGGCGGCCCGATGATGGACATGGACGTCCTGATCGTGCACACCGCCGACTGGCTGCTCGTCGCCTCCGGCGGCGGCGACCGGAACCCGGACTGGTACGCGAACCTGACGGCGCACCCGGACCGCGCGGCGATCGAGCTGTCCGGCCAGGACCGGGTACCGGTGAAACCGCAGCGGCTCGACGGCGCCGACCGCGACCGGGCCGGCCGCGCATCGTCGCCGCGCAGCCGAGGTACGGCAAGTACCAGCGCAAGAGCGACCGCGAGTACCCGGTGGTCCGGCTGACCCGACGGTGACCGCCCAGATGCGGAATTCCCGTTCGCGGAAACCGAACCCGCCGCGGCGGCCCGCGTCGACCATCAACCCGGTGCCGACGTCCCGCCCACCGCGTCCCGGATCGTGGCGCGGAGCCAGCGGTGCGCGGGGTCCGCGTCCAGGCGCGCGTGCCACTGCAGGTGGACCTCCAGCTCCGGCAGCTCCGCCGCGACCGGGAACCACCGCAAACCGAGCACCGAGCCGTACTGGGCGGCCAGCCGCTGCGGCACGAGCCCGACGTAGCTGCTCGACGAGACCAGCAACGCGGCCACCGCGAAGGTCGGCACCACCGCCGCGACGTGCCGCTGCAGCCCGGCGGCGTCGAGCGCCTCGTCGAGGGGGCCGCGCGCCCGGCCGCGGCGAGACGCCGACACGTGCGGGTGCCGGCACAGCTGCGCCAGCGTCGGACGGCGGTGCCGCCCCAGCGAGCTGTCCGCCCGCACGATGCCGACCAGCCGTTCCGATACAGCACAGCCGTGCGGATGTCCGGCGCCGTCGCCTCCCCGACCCCGATGTCCAGGTCCACCGAGCCGTCGCGCAGGGCCTCGGCGCTCTCGCTGCCCTCCGCGACGAACCGCAGCGTCACCCCAGGCGCGACCGCGGACGCGGCCTCCACCGCGGCCGCTGCCAGTGTCGCCGCCACCCCGTCGTTGATGCGGATCGTGAAGGTCCGCTCCAGCTCCGCCGGCCGCACCTCGCGGTCGGCGCTGATCAGCGCCGACGCCTCCTCCAGCAGCGACCGCACCCGCGGCGCGGTGCGCAGCGCGAACGGCGTCGGCGCCATCCCGCGGCCCGCGCGCACCAGGATCGGGTCGTCCATCGCCCGCCGCAGCCTGCCCAGCGCGCGGCTGGTCGCCGGGATGGACAGGTGCAGCCGCTCGGCCGCCGCCGTCACGCTGCCCTCCCGCAGCAGCGCGTCGAACACGCGCAGCAGGTTCAGATCGAGGTGCTCGGCCACAGTTGCATCGTACGCAAAGTTCCCTTGCCAAAGTTGCGTGGCAAGCAGGTCGAAGGAATCCCTAGCGTCCGTGTCATGTCACAGGTTCTCCCCCGGGTCTCGCACCGGAGTCTGCTCACCGTCATGTGCGCGTGCGTCGTGCTCGTCGTCGGCATGGTCGCCGCGATCAACCTGGCCGTGCCCATGCTGGCCGCCAGCGCCCTGCGGCCGTCCGCATCGGCGCTGGTCTGGATCGTCGACACCTACGTCGTCTTCTTCGCCTGCCTGGTGATCCCCGGCGGCGCGGCGGGCGACCGCTTCGGCCGCAAGGGCGTGCTGCTCTCCGGCCTGGCCCTGTTCGCGGCGGGCGCGCTGATCTCCGCTGTCGCGCCGGGCATCCCGCTCCTGCTCGCCGGGCGCGCGGTCACCGGGATCGGCGCGGCCGCCGTGCTGCCCAACACTCTCGCGGTGCTGCTGCACGCCGTCCCTGCCGACCGGAAGGGCCCGGTCATCGCCACGTGGGCGTCCATGACCGGCATCGGCGGGGTGATCGGCAACGCGGGCGGCGGCGCGATCTTGACCGGCGGCTCGTGGCGCTGGTTGTTCGCCGCCGCGGTGCCGATCGCGCTGGTCCTGGCCGCGCTCGTGGCTCGCATCGCGCCGGTGTCGGCGCGCCACGACCGCCGTCTCGACGTGCCGGGCGCGGTCCTGCTGGTCGCCGCGTCGGTGGCGCTGCTGCTGGGCATCGTGCAGGGCCCGGAGGCCGGCTGGGGCAGCCCTCTGGTCATCGGCGGGTTCGCCTGCTCGGCCGTGTTGTTCGCGGTGTGGACCGTCGTCGAGCTCAAGGTCCGCCACCCGCTCCTGGATCCCAGGCTGTTCCGGATCGCCGGCCTGCGCAGCGCGTGCCTCGGCATGACGGCGATCTTCTTCGGCATGTTCGCGTTGTTCTACGTCAACGCGTCGTTCCTCCAGTACGCCAAGGGCTTCGGCGTGCTGTGGACCGGCCTCGGGATCATCCCGCTGACGGTCCCGATCATCCTCGGCGCGCGGCACGTCGGCCGCCTGACGGCGCGGATCGGCCTCACCGTGGTGACCGCGCTCGCGTTCGGCTTCGTCGGCGCCGGCCTCCTCGGACTGTCCACGAGCGACACCGCCACCCAGTACGCCGTCTACGCGGCCTGGCTCGTCGTGACCGGGATCGGCGTGACGCTGGCGCTGCCCACGCTGTCCGGGGTGATCGCCGGCTCGCTGCCCGCCGCGCAGGCCGGGGTCGCGACCGGGCTGCAGGCCACCACCCGGGAGTTCGGCAGCGCGCTCGGCGTCGCCGTCATCGGCACCGTGCTCACGGCGCGGTTCACCGCCGCGCTCCCCGAGGACGCCCGCGGCGCCCACACCGTCGCCGAGGCGCTCACCCGCGCCCCGGCCGACGAGGTGATCCCGGCGTTCGTGTCGGGCGCGGACACGGGACTGCGGGTGATCGGCGCCGCCGTGCTCGTCCTCGGGGCGCTGGTCATCCTGCAGGGGCGAGGAACGCGAGCGCCGCGTCCTTGAACCTGCGGCTGGACACCGCGTTGAAGTGGGTGCGCCGTCCGAGCGACACGAACGGCGCGCCGAGCGACGCCGCGAACTCCGGCGCGTCCGCGGCGACCTCGTCCTGCTCGCCCGCGGCGAACAACACGGGCACCGGCGGCGGGCCGTCGAGCCGGTGACCGGCGATCCCGTCGACGCAGGCGTCCAGGTCGCCACCGGACAGCGCCTCCCGCACGCGCTCCATCGACTCGCGGGCGACGGGGCGGCCGCCGATGCCGCCGAGCGCCATCCGGCCGACCCGTCCCGGTGCGAGCCGCGCCAGCTCCCACCCGACCAGACCGCCCATCGAGTACGTCACGACGTCCACAGTGGACAACCCGGACTCGTCGAGCACGGCGAGCACGTCCCGTGCCAGGCCACCGGGCGAATACCCGGAGGCCGGCGTGCCGCTCTGCCCGTGCCCGCGCAGGTCCACGGCCACGTGCCCGAGCCCGTCCAGCGCCCGCAACCAGCCGGTCTGCTCCCAGGTGCGGGCGCTGTCCGAGGCGAAGCCGTGGATCAGCAGCACCGGCCGCGGCCCGGGCGCGTGGTCGAACCAGATCTTGGTGCCGTCGGCGGCGGTGGCGAACACGACTCAGTCCTCCGGCAGGGTCAGGCGGACCCGCCGCTGCGGCTTGCGCTCCTCCGGGACGGTGCCGACGATCCCGGCGTCCTCCACGGTGAAGGTGACCAGCGGCGCGCCGACCGCGAGTTCCTCGTCCTCGCCGACGTGCAGCCGGGTGACGCGGCCGGACTGGGGCGAGGGGATCTCCACGGCGGACTTGGTGGTCTCCAGTTCGACCAGCGGCGCGTTGCGCTCGACCCAGTCGCCCTCGGCGACGAGCCACTCCAGCACGCGGGCGCTGATCAGGCCCTCGCCGAGGTCGGGCAGGGGGAAGGTCACTTCAGCCACGGCGGTACTCCAGGGTGGTCTGCACGGCGGTCAGGATGCGGTCGGCGCTGGGCAGGTACTCGTCCTCCAGCGCGCCGGACGGGTAGGGCACGTCGAACCCGGCGACCCGCTGCACGGGCGCGCGCAGGTCGGCGAAGCAGCGTTCGGTGATCAGCGCGGACACCTCGGCGCCGAGCCCGGCGGTCAGCGGCGCCTCGTGCACGACGACCGCGCGGCGGGTGCGGGCCACCGACCGCGCGAGCCCGTCGGCGTCGATCGGCTTGAGCCAGCGCAGGTCGAGGACCTCCAGCTCGACCCCGTCCTCGGCGGCCAGTTCGGCGGCCTGCAGGCAGCGGGCGACCATCGCGCCCCACGCGACCAGGGTGCCGTGCTTGCCGGGACGGGCGATGCGGCTGGTGCCGGGCGGCGGCATCTCGGCCGGCTCGGTGGGGTCGAACGTCTCGCGGTGCCAGTACCGGGACTTGGGCTCGAGGAAGATCACCGGGTCCGGATCGGCGATCGCCTGCCGCAGCAGGTGGTAGCCCTCGCGCGGGGTGGCCGGCGCGACGACCTTGAGGCCGGGCACGTGCGCGAACAGCGCTTCCAGGCTTTCGCCGTGGTGCTCGGGCGCCTTGATCCCGCCGAAGCTGGGCAGCCGCAACGTGATCGGCATGTTCAGCACGCCACGGCTGCGGTAGTGCATGCGGGCGACCTGGTTGACGATCTGGTCGATCGCGGGGTAGCTGAAGCCGTCGAACTGGATCTCCGGCACCGGCCGCCACCCGGCGACGGCCAGCCCGACTGCCATGCCCATGATCGCGGACTCGGCCAGCGGGGTGTCGAACACGCGGTGCTCGCCGAACTTGTCGCGCAGCCCGTCGGTCACCCGGAACACCCCGCCGAGCGTGCCGACGTCCTCGCCGAAGATCAGCACCCGGTCGTCGTCCTCGCACGCATGGCGCAGGGCGAGGTTCAGCGCCTGCTGCAACGAGAACTCAGCCATCGAGGGACTCCTTCCACACCCGCTGCTGCTCCAGCAGGGCCGTCGTGGGCTCGCGGTAGACGAACGAGAACAGCTCCCCGGCGGGCGGTGGTTTCAGCGCCAGCAGGCCGTCGCGGACACCGCTCACCACCGTGGCGGCGTGCTCCTCGGCGGCGGCGACCTCGTCGGCGGACAGCTGCGCGGCCGCGCGGGTCAGCGGGTCGCGGTCGAGCCACGCGCGCTCGTCCTCCAGCGTGCGGTAGCGGCCGGGATCGTCCGAAGTGGAGTGCGGACCCAGCCGGTAGGTCATCGCCTCGATCACGGTCGGGCCGCCGCCGTCGCGGGCGCGGTCCAGCGCGGCGCGAGTCGCCTCGAACACCGCCACCACGTCGTTGCCGTCGACGCGCACGCCCTCGATGCCGTACCCGGCGGCGCGGGCCGCGACCGAGCCGCCCGCCACCTGCTCCGCGGTCGGCACCGAGATCGCCCAGCCGTTGTTCTGGCAGAAGAAGACCACCGGCAGCCGGTAGACGCCGGCGAAGTTCATCGCCTCGTGCACGTCGCCCTGCGAGCTGGCGCCGTCGCCGAAGTAGGTGATCGCCGCGCCGCCGGTGCCGTCGAGCTTCGCGCCCATCGCCCAGCCGACCGCGTGGGTGACGGGACCGCCGACGACGGCGTTGAACGGCGCCAGCCGGGAGGCCTTCGGGTCGTAGAGCCCGCCGTGCCAGACGTTGAGGTGGGTCGCGAGGTAGCCGACGAGGTCGACGCCCATCGCCACCGCGACGCCGAGCTCCCGGTAGCACGGGAAGGCGAAGTCGCGGGCCAGGTCGAGCGCGGCGGCGCTGCCGACCTGAGCGGCCTCCTGGCCCTTGGCCGGCGCGTAGGCGGGGAACACGCCCTGGCGCTGCAGCGCGATGGCCTCTTCGTCGAGCCGGCGCGCCACGACCATCAGGCGGTGGAGCGCGGGGAGATCAGCTTCGTGCATGGCCGAAGCGTGCGGGGCGGCGCCGGAGCTGCGCAAGTGTCGCCCCCGGCGCTGATCATTGTGCGCGTTCTGCCCGACGTTTCGCCCCTTTCACTGGTCACTTTGTCCAGCGAGCCGCCGCGACGGCCGCGCACCGGCGGCGCTACCGTGTCGGCGTGGCGGACGACGAGCAGCGGCGCGAGACGGTGTCGACCGGGGTAGGTGTGCTGGACCGGGTGGTCGCGATCCTGGACGCGGTCGAGGCGAACCCGATGGGGGCCAGCGAGATCGCCCGCGCGCTCGGGCTGTCGGTGCCGACCGCCCACCGGCTGGTGTCCGCCATGGTCAAGCACGGCCTGCTGCACCGCGACGACGACGGCCGCCACCACATCGGCCCCCGGTTCGCCTCGTCCGCGCTGACGGCCGCCGCGACGCCGGTGCTCACCGGGCTGCGCGCCGAGACCGGCGAAACGGCCCAGCTGTGGGTGCTGCGCGGCGAGGACCGGCTGTGCGTGGCCAGCGAGGAGTCGCCCCACGAGCTGCGCGCCGCCGTGCCCGTGGGCACGGTGCTGCCGTTGTCGGACAAGGGATCAGCGGCTCTGGCGCTCACCGGCGCCGGCCGGGGCTGGGTGGAGAGCGTGTCCGAACGGACCCCCGGCCTGTGTTCGGTGAGCGCGCCCGTGCGCTACCGCGGCGACGTGGTCGCGGCGGTCTGCCTGGCCGCCCCGGTGTTCCGGGTGTCCGCCGACGGACCGGGCGCGCAGTACGGCGATCTCGTGGTCGCGGCCGCGGAAACGCTGGAAAGGGCGTTGCGCCACCGCTGAAGTTGGGCGCCGGTCTTGTGGCGCCGGGCCCTCGCGGCTTATGGTCCTTCTCGATAAATGACATCGGTAGTCATTATTTGAGAACGGAGGCGCTGTGGCCGACGCTCCCCTGACCGGCATCCGCGTGCTCGAACTCGGCAACTTCATCGCCGCCCCCTTCGCTACCCGCGTCTTCGCCGACTTCGGCGCCGAGGTGATCAAGGTCGAACGGCCCGGCGTCGGCGACGAGCTGCGCGGCTGGCGCCGCACCCGGGGCAGCACGTCGATGCTGTTCCGCACCATCGCCCGCAACAAGAAGTCGGTCACGCTGGACCTCAAGCAGGACGAGGGCCGCGCGCTCGTCCTGGACCTGGTGCGGCAGTGCGACGTGGTGGTCGAGAACTTCCGCCCCGGCACGCTGGAACGCTGGGGCCTCGGGCCGGCCGATCTCACCGCGGTGAACCCGGACCTGGTGGTCGTCCGCATCTCCGGCTACGGGCAGACCGGCCCCTACCGCGACCGCGCCGGGTTCGGCGGCGTCGCCGAAGCCTTCGGCGGGCTGCGGCAGGTCACCGGGCACCCCGACCGTCCCCCGGTGCGGCCTGCCGCACCGATCGCCGACGCCGCCGCCGGGCTCTACGGCGTCGTCGGCGCGCTGATGTTGTTGCTGGGCAAGGCACGCGGTGTCCCCCACGACGGCCCGCGCGTCGCCGACGTCGCACTCTACGAGTCGGTGTTCATGATGATGGAGTCGCTGATCCCGGACTACGACGCCTACGGCGTGGTGCGCGAGCGCACCGCGGGGAACCTGCCCGGTGTGGTGCCCAGTGGCGTCTACCCCACGGCCGACGGGCAGTCGGTCATGATCGCGGGCAACTCCAGCGGCGCGTTCGGACGCCTGATGACCGCGGTCGGCCGCCGGGACCTGGCCGAGGACCCGGCGCTCGCCGACGGCGACGCCCGCTCCGCCCGGGAAGACGAACTCGACGCCGCCATCACCGCGTGGACCTCCGCGCACACCGCGCCGGAGGCGGTGCGGATCCTCAACGACGCCGGGGTGCCCGCGGGGCCGGTGTACGACGCGCGGGCCATCGCCGCGGACGAGCACTACCGCGCGCGGGACATGCTGCGCCCCCTCAAGGTCGTGGTCGAGGACGAGCCGGAGGAGATCCGCTTCCCGGGCGTGGTGCCGCGCCTGCCCGGCGCCCCCGGCGACGTCCGGTGGGCGGGTCCGGAATTGGGCGAGCACACCGAGGCCGTGCTCGGTGGACTGCTCGGCATCGGCGCCGAGCGCCTGTCCGGCTACCGCGAGCGGAAGGTGATCTGAGGTGAGCGTGACCATCACCGACGTGGTGCTGCGCGACGGCCTGCAGGACGAGCCGGCCGTGGTGCCGGTGGCCGACCGGGTCGCGATCGCGGAGGCGCTCGTCGCCGCAGGCCTGCGGCACCTGGAAGCCGGATCGTTCGTCAACCCCGCCAAGGTGCCGCAGATGGCCGGAGCGGAAGACCTGGTGGCCGCACTGCCGCACCAGGATTCCGTGCGCTACACCTTCCTCGCGCTCAACGCCCGCGGCGTGCGCCGCGCCGTCGCCGCGGGCGCCCGCGACGTGCTGGTCGTCGCCTCCGCCAGCAGCGGGCACAGCCGCGCCAACGCCGGCCGGGACAGCGACGCCGCGCTGGACGACCTGGCTCGCGCCGTGACCGAACACCCGGGAACCGCTTTCCGGGCCGGCATTTCGACCGCGTTCGTGTGCCCGTTCGACGGCGCGGTCGCCCCGGACCGGCTGGTCGCGGTCGCCAGGCGGTTCGCCGTGATGGGCATCCGCCGCATCGGTCTGGCCGACACACTGGGCACCGCCACGCCCGACCAGGTCATCACCTCGCTCGCGCGGGTCCGCGACGCCCTGCCCGGCATCGAACTCTCCTTGCACCTGCACAACGCACACGGTCAGGCTCTGAGCACAGTGGACGCCGCGATCGAGGCGGGCGTCACCCGCTTCGACAGCGCCGCGGGCGGCTACGGCGGCTGCCCGTTCGCGCCCGGCGCCCACGGCAACATCGCCACCGAGGATCTCGTGGCTCACCTGCACGCCCGCGGAATCCCCACCGGGATCGACGAAGACGTGCTTTCCACCGCGGTCGCCACCGTGCGGGAGGCGCTGCGCCGCGCACCCGCACCGGCCTGACGGCCGCGTCGTCCCCCTGGTCCCTCGTCAATGGTGACGTGGCCCGCCCCCGCGGGCGTGCGTGACCGGAACAGGTCGCAATGGTCCAGTTCGTTTCACTCCTCGTCCTCGTGGCAGTGTTCACCCTCGCCACGGTCCTGCCCGTCAACATGGGGATCCTCGCGTTCGTCGCCGCGTTCGTCGTCGGCGCGATCTCCGGCATCTCCGTCGACGACGTCACCGGGTACTTCCCCGGCGACACGTTCGTCCTCGTCGTCGGCATCACGCTGCTGTTCGGGGTGGCGAAGGTCAACGGCACGATCGACCTCGTCGTCGCCGCCTCGCTCAAGCTGGTGCGCGGGCGGCGGTGGGCGGTGGTGTGGCTGATGTTCGCGCTCGCCGCCGTGCTCATGTCGCTGGGGTCGGTGCTCGCGGTCGGCATGCTCGCGCCCATCGCGATGCCGATCGCCGCCCGCTACCGGATCAACCCGCTGCTGATGGGCATGATGCTCAGCCACGGCGCGTTGTCGGCCGCCTTCTCCCCCATCACCGTGTACGGCGCGTTCACCACCGGCATGGTGGACGACGCCGGCCTGGACGTCAGCCCGCTGCTGCTGTTCGCCGTCCCGTTCGGGCTCAACGTGCTCATCGCCGCGGTGCTGTTCGCGGTTCTCGGGCGTGACCTGTTCCGCGGCGACGAGGACGTGACGGGACCGGCACAGCCCGCCTCCGGTGGCGGGTCCACCGGCACGCTCACGCGGACCCGGACCGCCGTCGTCACCGAAGCGCGGGTCACCCCGCTGCGGGTGATCACCCTGACCGGCATGCTCGCGCTGCTGGTAGCCGGGGCGTTCGGGATCGACGTCGGGGTCGCGGCGTTCGTCATCGCCGCCGTCCTGCTGCTGTCCGCCCCGGACCGGCACAAGCCCTCGGCCGACGAGGTCGCCTGGCCGGCCGTGCTGCTGGTGTGCGGGATGCTGTCCTACATGGCGGTGCTGAAGGAGAACGGCACCCTGGCGATGCTCGGCGAGGCGGCCGCGGCACTCGGGTCGCCACTGCTGGCCGCGTTGCTGCTGTGCTTCGCCGTGGCGATCGTGTCCGCGTTCGGTTCCTCCATCGGCACCCTCGGGATCGCGCTTCCGCTGGCCGTGCCGTTGCTCGACCTCGGGCAGCTCGGCGCGGCCGGGTTCGTCGTCGCACTCGGCTTCTGCTCCACCGTCGTCGACGTGAGCCCGTTCTCCACCAACGGGATCATCGTGCTCGCGCAGGCCCAGGTCCCGGACAAGCGCGTCTTCCAGCGCCGCATGCTCGCCTACAGCGCGCTCGTCGTCGTGGGCGCGCCCCTGCTCGCCTGGACGGCGGCGATCCTGCCGTCCGCGCTGTGAATCCACTGTAGACATCTGGAAAGGACACCATGGAACATCTCACTGTGGACGGCGAACAGCCGTCCGTCGACGCGGGCGCGTGGATCGCGCCGGGCGCGGTGGTCGCCGGCGCGGTCACCGTCGCCGCGGGCGCCGGGGTCTGGTACACGGCCGTGCTGCGGGCGGACCTGGACGCGATCACCCTCGCGGCGGGCAGCAACATCCAGGACGGCACGATCGTGCACGCCGACCCCGGGTTCCCCGTCACGATCGGCTCGGGGGTGAGCGTCGGGCACCGCGCGGTCCTGCACGGCTGCACCATCGAGGACGACTGCCTGATCGGGATGGGCGCGGTGGTGCTCAACGGCGCGAGGATCGGAGCGGGCAGCCTCGTCGCGGCGGGCGCGGTGGTGCTGGAGGGCGCGGACATCCCGCCCGGCTCACTGGTCGCAGGAATCCCGGCGAAGGTCCGGCGCCCGCTCACCGCCGAGGAGCAGGCCGCGACGCGCGCGAACGCCGAGAACTACCGGGAATTGGCTCAGGTCCACGCCCGCGCACGGCGCGGCTGACGTCCGGCGTGGATCGGGATTCGGGCCCTGGCGCGTTCGGCGGCCAGCACGAGTCGCGCCCGGCGCATGTCCCCGGGCGCGAACCGAATCCACGCCCGGCGGGGCTCACCGGCACGGGTCGCGCCGGGCGGAGCCCGGCCCGGCAGGCGCTCGGTGCGGCTGTCATCCAGCGCTGATCCGCGCTGGACACGGCGCGTCTGGCGCGATCAGCGAGAGGAGCCACCCCGGCGGCGGCCGGTGCGGGCGCCCGCGGAGAAGGCCGCGGCTCCACCCGGCTGCTGCCGCGTTCCCGGTTCTTGCCGGGCGCTACCGCCGGACCTGTGCGCGGCCGCCCCCGCGCCACGGCCGGATTCCCGCCGACCAGCGCCACCGGACCTGCCCGCACCACGGCCCGACTCCTGCCGTGCATCCGGCTCCCGCCGGCCGGCACCGCCAGACCTGCCCGCACCACGGCCCGACTCCTGCCGCGCATCCGGCTCCCGCCGGCCGGCACCGCCAGACCTGCCCGCACCACGGCCCGACTCCTGGCGGCGCTCGCCGCGCGAGTTCTGCCGCGCCTCGCGGCCCGGCTGCTCACGCACGTCCCCACCCGGCTTCCGCCGGGCGCCACCGGACCGGCGCGCAGCCGCACCCGCGCCGCGGTCCCGCGAAACCTCGCCACCACCCCCGGCCGCACCCGCACCGCTGCGAACCGAGGGCTTGCGGAACACCCGGTCGCCCGGCGCGAGCTCGCTCAGCAGCTCGTGCCCGGGCGCCAGCCGGGTCGTCACCGGGCTGATCCCGGCCTTCCTTGTCAGATCGCGGACGTCCGAGATCTGGTCGTCGGTCATCAGGGTGATCACCACGCCCGCCGCGCCCGCGCGGGCCGTGCGGCCGGACCGGTGCAGGTAGGCCTTGTGCTCGACCGGCGGGTCGGCGTGGATGACCCGCGCCACGTCGTCCACGTGGATGCCGCGGGCGGCGATGTCCGTGGCCACCAGCGTGGTCGCGCTGCCGTCGGAGAACGCGGCCAGGTTGCGGGTCCGCGCGGTCTGCCCGAGGTTGCCGTGCAGCTCCACCGCGGGCACGCCCGCCGCGACGAGCTTGCGCGTCAGCGCCTTGGCCCGGTGCTTGGTGCGGGTGAACACGACCGTCCGGCCCGGCGCGGCCGCCAGGTCCACCAGCACGTCCAGCCGCGTGTCCGGCTCGACGTGCAGCACGTGGTGCTCCATCGTCGCCACCGGGGAGCGCGCGGAGTCGACGCTGTGGGTGACCGGGTCGGTGAGGAATCGCTTCACGAGCACGTCGACGCCGGCGTCCAGGGTGGCCGAGAATAGCAGCCGCTGGCCGTCGCGCGGCGTGCGGTCCAGCAGCCGCTTCACCTGCGGCAGGAACCCGAGGTCGGCCATGTGGTCGGCCTCGTCGAGGACGGTGATCTCGACGGCGTCGAGGTGCGCGTGCCCGCTCGCGAGGTGGTCGGCGAGCCGGCCGGGGCACGCGACCAGCACGTCCACCCCGGTGCGCAACCCGGCGATCTGCGGCGCGGCGCCGACCCCGCCGAACACGGTCATCGTGCGCAGGGACAGCGCCTCGGCCAGCGGCGCCAGCGCCGCGTCGATCTGGGTGACGAGTTCGCGGGTCGGCGCGAGGATCAGCGCGCGGGGCCGGCCCGGCCTGCGCGGCGTGCGGTTCGCGGCGAGCCGGGTCAGGACCGGGAGCGCGAACGCGTAGGTCTTGCCGGAGCCGGTGCGGCCCCGGCCGAGCACGTCCCGGCCGGCCAGCGAGTGCGGCAGAGTCGCCGCCTGGATCGGGAACGGCGCCTCGATGCCCCGCTCGGCCAGCGCGGCGACGAGCACCGGGGGCACGCCGAGCGCGGCGAAGGTGAACCCGGAAGAAGAGGGCGCGGGGGAAGAAGTCACGGGGAAAGCTCCGAACGTCGGGGGTCGTCCTGCCCGGCGCGGACCGGCACGGTCGCGGCACGTGGTGGCCGACAACGAAACGCGGCCCGAGGCAGAACTGTGCGGGCCGCGATCACCAGTGTAGACCACGGCACCGGTCGACCGGACGTGATTCGATCCCGCCCTGATCCGGCACCTGCGTTTCCGGCGCACGATCGCCGGGGCTCACCCACCGTCGCCGGGGCGGCCGCGCGCCGCAGCTGCTGTTCTACAACTGTCCGGCGTCGGGAACCTGCCCGGCTCCGACGGCCTGTTCTGCGCGGCGTGACCGGTTCCGCGCCGGCCCCGGCCGCCTTCGGGCCACCGACGCGATGATGTTGACTGTTCGCCATGTCGCACCCGAACAACCCCGCGCCGCAGCAGCCGCAGCAGCCGCAGGAGCCGCGCCCGGCCGCCACGGAATCCCGGTCCCGGCACGGCCTGCTGGCCACCGCGATCCTCGTCGCCGGGCTCGGCGGCGGGCTGCTGGCCTGGCACCCGTGGGACAAGGCCCCCGTTCCGGCGCCTGCCGACCCGCGGCACATCAGCATCCAGAAGGTCGGCGAGCAGCGCGAGGCGGGCAACTCCGACGCGACGCAACCGGTGTACTGCCTGACCAACGAAACCGGCAGCCTCTACTGCATGGTCCTGCCCAACCGCTACACGACCATCCAGGAGGAACGGGGCTGAGCGCCTCTTCTCGTCACCGCCGGTCGAGCAGTCCGCCGACGAGCGCGCGCAGGCCGTCGGCGTAGGTGTCGCGTGCCGCCAGCTCCGGCCAGCGGTCCCCGATCGCCGCCAGATGCGGCGTCTCCGCCGGGTCGAAGCGGAAGGCGGCGTCGCGCTGGGGGCGTTCGTCCCGGCGTGCGGAGCGGGCGCGGACGAGCACCTCGCCCGCCGTGTAGTACCAGATGTCGCGGAAGACGCCGACGGCCTGCGCGTGGGTGCACCCGCTGTCGACGGCGCCGCCCACGATGGTTTCGACCATCCACAGCGCCGGTTCGTCGAGCAGGCCGACGAACCCGTCGACGGTGACGACCTCCGCGGCCCACGGCCACGCCGCGAGAGCCTCGTGCATCACCGTGGCCGCGACGACGATCCGCTCCCGCGGGTCGTCCGGCAACCGCGGCCGCTCGAGCTGCCCGGTGTAGGTGTTGAGCAGCTGCACCAGCAGGTCCGCCTTGTCCCGCACGTGGTGGTACAGGGTCGTCGGCCCGATCCCCAGCTCCGCGGCCAGCTTGCGGACGCTCAGCTTCTCCCAGCCGTCGCGGTCGATGAGCCGCCGCGCGGCCGCCAGGATCTCGTCGCGGGACGTCACCGGCGGCCGCCCGGTCCGGGCGCGCGCTGCATCGGGTCGGGGCACGGCTCCCATCATGCTGCCCTCCTCCGCGTTCGACAGCCGGACCCCGCCGGTGCTACTTTCGGAACACGTTCGAAAACTCGGGAGGAGCGAGGCATGACCACAACGGAGCCGCCTGCTGTGCGCGCGGGGCTCACCCTCGCCGCGGTGGCCGTCGTGCAGTTCACGGTGTCGCTGGACCTGTCGGTGGTCAACGTCGGGCTGCCGCGGATCGCGGCGGCGCTCGGGTTCACCGCGGTCGGCCTGACCTGGGTGATCCACGCCTACGCGCTCACCTTCGGCGGACTGCTCCTGCTCGGCGGCAAGCTCGCCGACCGACACGGCCGCAGGCGGGTCCTGCTGGCCGGGCTCGCCGTGTTCGGGATCGCCTCCCTGGCCGGCGGTTTCGCGCAGGACCCCGGACAGCTGGTCGCGGCACGCGCCGCGCAGGGCATCGGCGCGGCGGCGGCCGCCCCGGCCGCGCTGGCGCTGCTGACCGCGACCTTCCCCGCCGGACCGGAGCGGGTGCGCGCCTTCGGCGTGTGGAGCGCGATGAACGCCGCCGGAGGCGCCCTGGGCGTGCTCATCGGCGGCGTCCTGACCGAGTACGCGGGCTGGCGGTGGGTGATGTTCGTCAGCGCGCCGATGGCCGCCGTCGCGGCGGTGCTGGCGCGACGCGGCGTCAACGCCGACAAGCCGGTCCGCACCGGCAGGCCGGACGTGCTGGGCGCCGTCCTGGCCACCGCGGGCATGACCACGCTCGTGTTCGGCGTCGTGCGCACCGACCAGCACGGGTGGGCCTCGCCGGTCACGCTCGCCACGCTGGCGATCGCCGTCGCGCTGCTGGCCGCGTTCGTCCACATCGAACGGACGACGGCGCGCGATCCGCTGGTGCGCCTGGGCTTGCTGGCCGACCGGGCGGTCGCCGGGGCGAACCTCTACAACCTGCTCCTCGGCGCGGCGATGGCGTCGGCGTTCTACTTCGTGTCGCTCTACCTGCAGCAGGTGCTCGGAACCGGGCCCGCACTGGCGGGCGTCCAGTTCCTGCCATTCGCGCTCGGGGTGGTCGCCGGGTCGGTGGTGGCCGTCAAGCTCGGCCACCGGTTCGCCCCGCGCACGCTGATGATCGGCGGCGGGGTGCTGACCGCGGCGGGGTTCGCCTGGTTCGGCTCCCTGAGCGCCGACGGGTCGTTCCTGACCGACGTCCTCGGCCCGTCGATCGTGACCAGTGTCGGCTTCGGACTGTGCCTCGGGCCGGTGGTGTCGGTGGCCACGGGCGGCGTCGCGCCGGGCGAGGCGGGCACGGCCTCCGGTCTGCTCACCAGCTCACGCCAGATCGGGGCGTCACTCGGGCTCGCCGCACTCGGCACCGCCGCGCACAGCAGATCCGGCACGGTCGGCAGTTCCGTTGACGGGTACGCGTTCGGCCTCGCGCTGGGCGCCGCGCTCCTGACCGTCGCCGTGCTGATCGCGCTCACCCTGGTTCCGGCGCGAGGGTCCGCTCCAGCCGGGCGAGCAGGCCGGTGAGGGCTTGGCGTTCGTCCGGGGCGAGCCCGCCGACCAGATCCGCCTCGTGTTCGAGCAGCCGGCGCACGGTCGTCTCGACGAGGTGGTGCCCGGCGTCGGTGAGCCGGACGGCGACCGCGCGGCGCGACGCCGACGAAGGGGCCCGTTCGACGAGCCCGGCCCGTTCGGCGCGGGCCACGCGCTGGGACACCGCGCCGGGAGTGACCAGCGTGCGCCGGGTGATCTCGCGGGTGGTCAGCTCGTACGGCGGCCCCGCCCGGCGGATCACGCTCAGCAGGTCCAGTGTGGACGGATCGACGCCGAGTTCGGCCAGGGTGCGCCGCCGGTCGTCGGCGAGGAGTTTCGCCACCCGCCACACCGGCGTGATGATCTCGATGGACTCCGTGCGCACGCCGGGCAGCTCGCGCCGCCACGACTCGGCGATGTCGTGCGCGGGCCACCGCAGGATCGACGCCATCGGGTAGCCGTCGGCGCCGGGGTCGTTCGACACGGCCTGCCTCCCTCCGCTACGTTTAGAGCTAAACATAGCAGAGAGGAGATGCTCAGTGGGTCGGATCGTGCTGGTCACCGGCGGCGGGAACGGCATCGGCAGGGCGGTCGCCGCCCGGTTCCGCGCGGCCGGGGACACCGTGGTCGTCACCGGCCGCAACGGCGAACGGCTCGCCGCCGCCGCGGCCGAGATCGGCGCGCGGGCCATCACCTGCGACGCCACCGATCCGGAGCAGGTGGCGCGGATGGCCGAGGAGCTCGGGCCGGAGCTGGACGTGCTGGTCAACATGGCCGGCGGCAACACCGACCTCACCGCGCCCGCCGGCGAGGGCCTCGGCGAGGTGCTGCGCGCGTGGCGGGCGAACCTGGACGCCAACCTGCTCAGCGCCGTGCTCACCACGACCGCGGTGCGGGACCGGCTGCGCCCGGGCGGTTCGATCATCAACATCGGCTCGATCGGCGCGGAGTACGCGGCGTCCTCCTACGGCGCGGCGAAGGCGGCGCTGGCGGCGTGGACGGCCGGGCTGTCGTCGGAGGTCGGGCCGAAGGGCGTGACGGCCAACCTGATCGCGCCCGGCTACATCGCGGAAACCGGTTTCTTCCACGGAAAACTCAGCGAGGACCGGCGCAGCGCGCTGATCGCCGCCACGCACAACGGCCGGGCGGGCCACCCGGACGACGTCGCCGCGACGACGTTCTTCCTGGCCTCCGAGGGCGCCCGCCACATCACCGGACAGACCCTGCACGTCAACGGCGGAGCCCACACCACGCGATAACCGGTTGGCTGACGGGCCCGCACCCGCGACGATCGCCG
Source organism: Amycolatopsis sp. ATCC 39116 (assembly GCF_000231075.2). NCBI lineage: Bacteria > Bacillati > Actinomycetota > Actinomycetes > Pseudonocardiales > Pseudonocardiaceae > Amycolatopsis > Amycolatopsis sp. ATCC 39116. The sequence goes on from NZ_AFWY03000008.1 coordinate 228,296, forward strand.
GGTGCGGATCAACCAGGACGAGGTGGCGGAGCGACTCGCGGCGGTGCGTGCCGCGCGGGACGCCGACGCCGAGGTCGCGGCGATGGCGGGGGCGAGCCCGCGCCTGTGGCTCGCCGTCGACGACGGCGCGCGGCGCCACCCGCAGGGGCACCGCGGCGTCCTGGCACGGGCGCTCGGCCGGGACGGCCGCCTCCGTGAAGCCGCGCTGACGCGCCTCGACGAGCGGATCGCCCTGCCGGTGCTCGCGATCCGCGCGGCGGACTGGGTGCCGCAGGTGCGCGAGCGCGCCCGGCGGGAGTGCCTGCGCCACCTCTTCCGGGATCCGATGACCGCGGTGGACCTGTTCCCGTTCGCGTGCCTGCTGCGGCCACGCGTGCAGGGCGAGTGGCTGGCCGTGACGCTCGAAGGCATGCTGCGGACGCCCGAAGTCCGCTCGGCCGCGCTCGCCTCCCCCGACGTGCTCACCCGCCGGGCCGTCTACGCCTCGGGGCGCGCCGACGTCGGCGAGCTGACGGCCGGACTGCGGGACGCGGACCTGAAGATCCGGCTCACCTGCGCGCAGGCCTTGGCCGGCAGCACCGACCCCGAGGTGCTGCGCCTGCTCCGCGGCAGCGGCACGGCCGCCCTGCGCGCCCAGGCGATCCGCGACCCCGCCGACGCGCGGCCGGCACTGGCCGACCCCGCTTCGCTGGTCCGCGCGTACGCGCAGTTCGTCCTGCGCCGCGCGGGCGAGGACCCGGCGCCGCACTATCGCGAGCTGGTGGCCACGGCGGCGAGCCCGGGTGCGGTCGCGGGCCTCGGCGAGACCGGAACCGAAGCCGACGGGGCGCTGCTCCTGCCGCTGCTCGCGGATCCCCGGCCCAAGGTGCGCGCCGAAACCGTCCGTGCGTTGCGGCGGCTGCGAGTGGTCCCGGCCGCCCGCCTGGCGCCGTTGCTGTCCGATCCGTCCCCGCGCGTCGCCCGGCAGGTGGCGCTCGCGCTGCGCGGGTGCGCCGCCGAGATCGACGAGGCGGCGTTGCACAGCATGCTCGATCCCGGCCAGCCAGCGCACCGCAGGCGCAACGCGTTCCAGTTGCTGTCCGCTCGCGACACCTGGACCCGTCTCGCCCTCGACCTGCGCCTGCTGCTGGGCCCGGACGAGCCGCTCCGGGAAACCGCTCGCACCGACCTGAGCAACTGGTTCGCCCACGGATCCGCGACCACCTACACCGCCCCGCGCGGCGAGCGGGCCGCCGAACTGCGTGACCTCGTCAGCCGCGCGGAGCCACTGCTCGGCGAGGCTCGTGCGCGGGTGCTGCGCCTGTTCCTCTAGACCGCAGCAGGACCAGCGCCTGCACCCCGGTGTAGGCGAGCAGCGCGGCCCCGGCCACGGCGCTCACCTGCAGGCCGTGCACGAACGCCGCCCTGGCCGCGGCCAGCAGGGCCTCGGCCTGCGCGGGCGGCAGCCCGGCGGCCGTGGCGACCGCGCCGCCGAGGGTTTCGCGCGCCGTCTCCCCCGCGTCGCCCGGCACGCCGGCCCGGTAGGCCGCCGCCGCGATGCTGCCCAGCACCGCCGTGCCGAGCGCGCCGCCCAGCTCGAACCCGGTCTCCGAGATCGCCGACGCCGCGCCGGCGCGGGACGGCGGCGCCGCGGTGATGATCAGGTCGTTGGTGAGCGTCTCGGACAGCGCCACCCCGAACCCGACCAGCGACATCCCGGCCACCAGGATCGCCAGTCCACCATGGACTCCCAGTGCGACCAGCGCCGCGAACCCCGCCGCCGCGGCCAGCAGCCCGCCGGCGATCAGCCGCGGGACCGGAACGCGCCGGGCGAGCCGGGCGGCGGCGAACGAGCCCGCGATCCCGGCCACCGTCGTCGGCAGCAGCCACAGCGCCGCCGTCATCGGCCGCAGCCCCAGCACCAGCTGGAGGTATTGCGGCACCAGGAACAGCAACCCGACGAGCGCGAACACGCCGAGCATGTTGGTCAGCACCGACGCGCTGAACCGGCGGTCCCGGAACAGCGCCAGGTCCAGCATCGGGTCCGGCAGCGCGCGCTGACGCCGCACGAACACCACCGCGAACGCCGCGCCGATCAGCACGCTCACGGCCGCGAGCGGATCGGCGCCGTGCTCGGCGAACCGCTTGATGCCGTACACCACGGGCAGCACCGCGGCCAGCGACAGCACGGCGGACAGCGGGTCGAAGCGGCCCGGTCGCGGGTCGCGCGCCTCCGGCAGCAGGAGCGGCCCCGCGACGAGCAGCACCACCATCACCGGCACGTTGATCAGGAACACCGAGCCCCACCAGAAGTGCTCCAGCAGCCAGCCGCCCAGCACCGGGCCGAGCGCCATCCCGCCGGAGAACCCGGCGCCCCACACCGCGATCGCGGTCCGGCGCCGCGCCGGGTCGGTGAAGATGGAGCGGATCAGCGCCAGCGTCGAGGGCATCAGGGTCGCCCCGCCGACGCCGAGCAGCGCCCGCGCCGCGATGAGCATGCCCGGGCTGGTCGCGAACGCCGCGGCCACGGACGCGACGCCGAACGCGACGGCGCCGGACAGCAGCAGCTTGCGCCGCCCGATCCGGTCCCCCAGCGTGCCCATGAGCACCAGCAGCCCGCCGAGCACGAACGAGTAGATGTCGACGATCCACAGCTGCTGGGCGCCGGTCGGGCCGAGGTCCTCGCTGAGGTACGGCAGCGCGAAACCGAGCACGGTCATGTCGACGCTGATCAGCAGCACGGGCAGGACCAGCACACCCAGTGCGGCCCAGTCCCGGCGTCCCCCGGCCATCACGATCACGATCCTTTTCTGAACAGTCTGGACGGTACAGTTTGCCCCTGAATCGAAACTAAACCGTCCGGACGGTATAGTCAAGGGCCATGGGACGCCCCTCCGCGCGGGAACAGATCCTCGACGCCTACCAGGACATCCTCATCGAGAGCGGCTCGGCCGCGGTCACCCTCGACGCCGTCGCCGCGCGCGCGAAGGTGTCCAAGGGCGGGCTGCTCTACCACTTCGGGTCGAAGGAAGCCCTGCTCGACGGCCTCCTCGACCGGCTGCTGCGGCTGACGGCCGCGGACGTCGAGTACGCGCGCACGGCTCCCGAAGGCGTGGTGCGCTACTACCTGCTCTCCTCGGTGACCGACGCGGACATGACCAAGCCGGCGCACCGCGCCTCGATCGCCGCGCTGCGGCTGTTGGGCAGCGAGCCGAAGGTCACCGAAGCGATGAACGAGTGCGGCCGGCTGTGGGCGGAGCTGCTGGCCGGGCACGTGGACGATCCGCTCACCGCCGAGATCGTGGGACTGCTGGGCGACGGGCTGTACCTGCGCGCCACCCTCGGCGGGCAGCCGCCGCAACCGTTGCTCGACCGGCTGCCGGAGGCCCTGCGCCGGCTCGGCCTGTCCTGAGGCTCAGCCGGCAGGCACCCGCGCCCAGGCGCTGACCAGCGGCGGCAGGATCGCGATCGCGCCCGCTTCCGCCGCCTCGGCGACCAGCCGGGCGGGCAGGCGGTCGAGGTCGGCGAGGTCGCCGACGTCCAGTCCGAGTTGGACGGCCACCGGCGACAAGGCGCGCCACACGCCCATCACGAAGCCCAGGATGTCCGGATCGGACAGTGGGCCGAGGCACGCGCCCATCGTCAAGGCGGGCATGGGCAGGCCAGCCGCGTGGAAGATCCCCGGCAGCGCGGTGCCCGTCTCGGTGGTCGCGCCCGCACCCCGGAACGCCTGCACGATGACGTCCCGCACCCGCTCGAACAGCGGGACCGCCGGGGCGCTGCGGGCGCCGCTGACCTCGAAGTCCTGGAAGGACACCAGACCGCCCGGCCGGACCAGTCCCACCAGCCGGCGCAGCGCGGCGACCGGGTCCGGCAGGTGCATGAGGATCAGGCGGCCGATGACCGCGTCGAACGGCCGGGGCGCGTCGAGCTCCTCGACCGCGGCGTGGCGGAACGTGACGTTCGACAGCCCGGCCTCGGCGGCCCGCAGCGCCGCGAGGTCGAGGATCGAGGCCTGCGCGTCGACACCGGTCACCGATCCCGCCGGCCCGACCAGGTGCGCCGCGGCGATCGACACGTCGCCCGGGCCGCAGCCGACGTCGAGGACGCGCATGCCGGGTTCGAGCCCGGCCTGGCGCAAGGCGTGCTCGGTGTGGCCGCGGTAGAGGCGCCCCTGCAGCAGGAGCCGCTCGACCTCGGGATCGTGGTGCCCCAGCACGTAGCCGGTTCCGGTGCTCATCCGCCCAGTCTGGCGGCGCTGCGGGCGGACCGGGGAAAACGACCCGTTAACAACTGCCGGGAACGCGCCGGGGCGGGTGGTGAGTCCCGAAAGTGACCTTGGTCCCTGCCGGAGGTGACTTCCGCCGCGCCGCCCGGCGTCCGGTGGGCTCTAGGTTGAGGAGGTCACCTGCGAAAGGGTCCTGCCGTGATCACCGTGTTCCTGGTCGACGACCACGAGGTCGTCCGCCGTGGCGTCGCCGAGCTGCTCGGCACCGACCCGGGGCTGGAGGTCGTCGGCGAGGCGGCCACCGCCGCGCAGGCCATGGCCCGGATCCAGGCGCTCAAGCCCGACGTCGCGGTGCTCGACGTGCGCCTGCCCGACGGCAACGGCATCGAGCTGTGCCGTGAACTGCGGTCCCGGATCCCCGAGCTCAACGTCCTCATCCTGACCTCCTACACCGACGAGGAGGCCATGCTCAACGCCCTCCTCGCCGGCGCGGGCGGCTACGCCATCAAGGACATCGCCGGGCTGCACCTGGTTTCGGCCGTGCGCGAGGTCGGGTCCGGCCGCTCCCTGCTCGACACGCGTGCCGCCTCGACCCTGATGGCGAAACTGCGCGCGAACGCCGCCGGCGACGGGCCGCTGGCCGGGCTCACCGCCCGGGAGCGCACCCTGCTCGACCTCATCGGCGAAGGGCTCACCAACGCCCAGATCGCCCAGCGGATGTTCCTCGCCGAGAAGACCATCAAGAACTACGTCTCCCGGCTGCTGGCCAAGCTCGGGCTGGAACGCCGCACCCAGGCCGCGGTCCTCGCGGCCAGGCTCCAGAACCGGGAGCACGCGGACGCGCCCCGGCCCCGGACGCCCGTGGTGCGCTGACGGCACCGCACCGAACTGCGGTCAGGGCGCGGGCACCGCGGCGGCCCGCGCGATCGCCCGGCGGGCGTGCACCTTCGCGATGCGCGAGCTGAAGAGCAACACGGCCACCACGACCGCGCCGACGACACCGACCAGCCGGTTGACGTCGATGGCCGGCTCCCACCGCAGCGTGCCGTCCTTGATGACGTAGGCGCCGGTCGGCCTGGCGGTCACCCCGAACCCGCCGCCCTCGCCGTGCTGCCCCTCCTTGTCGACGCCGTCACCGCCGCCCGCCCCGCTGGCGACGCTCGCCGCCGCGATCACCGTGATGCCGTCCTTCTCGTAGGGCTCGGTGTACACGAGCTTCGCACCGGCCGAGCTCTTCGCCTTCTCGATCAGCTCGTCGATCTTCATCGCGACCCTCCTGGAGACCTGTGGGATGAAGGCATCGTGGTGCACCCGCGGCCGCACCGGGAAGTGCCGATGGTCCTCACCAGGCCCCTCCGCCGTCTCGCCGCCACCGCCTGTCTGCTCGTCGCGGCGATCGTGCTACCCGCGCCGGGCGCCGCGGCCCAGCGCGTCACCGCCGACGGGCTCGCGAACCTGCCCGCCGTCGCGCCCGCGATGGACTGCGCCGACGTGCCCGGCCTCGACCTCACGGGCGTCACCGACGCTCCGGTGACCATCCAGTCCGCGAGGGTTGTGCCCGGTGCCGCGCCGTACTGCGAGGTCCGCGGCACCGTCGCGCCGGCGAACACCGTCGTCCTGCGACTCCCGGTGCACGGCTGGACCCAGCGGTACGTGCAGACCGGGTGCGGCGGCCTGTGCGGCAGCGCGGCCTGTGCGGCAGCGCGGTGATCGACTACGGCCAGGCCGCCACCTGCCCGCCGGTCCGGGACGGCACCGTCGCCAGCGCCACCACCGACATGGGGCACCAGGGCCGCGACGACGGATCGTGGGCGCTGGACAACCCGCAGGCCCAGATCGACTTCGCCTACCGCGGCGTGCACGTCACCGCCGAAGGTCGCCAAGGCGATCATCGCCCGGTTCTACGGCCGCGGGCCCGCCTACTCGTACTTCACCGGCTGCTCCGACGGCGGCCGCGAAGCGCTCATGGCGGCCCAGCGCTACCCCGGCGACTTCGACGGCATCGCCGCGGGCGCCCCGGCCGGCAACATGGCCGTGCAGAACACCTTCCACCACGCGTGGAACGTCGTGGCCAACCTCGACGCCGACGGCGGCTTCATCCTCTTCGCGGGCAAACTCCCACTGATCCGGGCAGGACTCCACGACCTGTCTCTCCCCCGCCGAAGCGGCCGTGGTGCGCAAACTGCACGACGGGGCCGCCGACGCGCAGGGCCGCCGCCTGGAACCGGCGATCGCCCACGAGTGGGGCTCGGAGCTGGAGTGGACGCTGTTCGTCCCGGCCACCCCGCAGCAGATCCCGGCCAGCGCCACGTTCGCCGAGTCCTACCTGCGCTACCTCGCCTTCCCGGACGCGCAAGACCCGGACTTCCGGGTGACGGACCTGCAGTTCACCGTGGATTCGTTCTGGCGGACCATCCAGTCGTCGAGCTACCTCGCCGCGATGGACCCGGACCTGTCCGCCTTCCGCCGCGGCGGCGGCAAGCTGCTGCTCTGGCACGGCTGGAACGACCAGCACATCGCACCACAGTCCACATTGGCCTACTGGGACGCGATGCGGCGGACCATGGGCGAGCGCGCGGTGGACGGGTTCGCCCGCCTGTACCTGTTCCCCGGCATGGCGCACTGCGGTGGCGGCGACGGGCTCGGCACCGCCGACGTCCTGACCCCGGTGATGGCCTGGGTGGAAAGCGGCAGGCAGCCGGGCCGGATCGTCGCCTCCACAGTCGCGGGCGGCGCGACCACCCGCACCCGCCCGGTGTTCCCGTACCCGGTGGTCGCTCGCTACGACGGCACCGGCAACGCCGACGACGCGGCCAACTTCGTCCCGTCCACACCCCGTGCCGCGCCGGGGGACTACCGCTGGGTCGGACAGCGGCTCTACTCCCACGGGTACCAGTCCTGGTGCGCGGCGGCCGGCACCACGCTCACCTGCCGTCCGGAGGAGACCTGGCTGACGCGGAAAATCCGCTGAGAACGGCAAGAGAACGGGGCGCCGCGAGCCGCGGCGCCCCGTTCGGCTCAGCGCGTCAGGCCGGGGGCCGGTCCTGCGGCATCGTCGCGCTGCCCTGCGACGACGGCGGCATCGCCGCGGTCCGCTCCTGCGGCATCGTGGCGGTTTCGGCCGCGTGCCGCGGGGCGCCCGCGCCGGCTTCCCGTTCCGCGTCCTCGCGGCCGCGCCGGTAGGCCTCGGCCCTGGTGCGGGCCGACGGGATCTCCTCCTCGGCCCGGTTGAGCCAGCGGTCCCAGCGCTGCTGCATCGGCCGCATCAGGCCACCGCCCGCGCCGACGACCAGCACACCGCCGACGGTCGCGAGCAGCGCGATCAGCACCGGCCCGGTGACCGTGGTGGCCACGCCGATCTGGTTCAGCGCCGCGATGACACCGAAGGCGATCACCACGACCTGCACCACCTTCGCGACCAGCGGACCGTAGCTGAGCCCGCCCATCGCGCCGCGGATCAGGTCGTGCAGCGCGCTGCCGACGGCCGCGGCGACGATCACGATGACGATGGCGACGATGGCGCGCGGCAGCCAGGCCACGATCGCCGCCAGGATGGCGCTGACCGGGTTCGGCCCGAACACGCCGAACGCCAGCTGCAGGGCGATCAGCAGGACCGCGTAGTACACGAGCGCGGCCAGCAGCCCGCTCGCGTCGTACCGGGACTGTTCCAGCGCACGCTTGATTCCGCCGCGCTCCACCGCCCGGTCGAAACCGACCCGTTCGAGCACGACTTTGACGACCTTGCGCAACGCTTTCGCGACCAGCCAGCCGACGATCAGCACGACGAGGAACACCGCGAACTTCGGCAGGAAAGTGATCACTTTCCCGACCGCGTCGTTCCAGAATTGGGTGACGTTCATCTTTCACATCCGTGAATGAGGGGACCGGGCGCCCGGCCCGGGCCGGAAACGGTGTCCGGACCGGGCCGGGCCGGGAAGGGGGTCAGTGCATGAGCTTGCGCCGGCGGCCGCCCCGCAGGGCGGTGGCCAGCGAGACCCCGAGGACGGCGAGCACCAGCTGGGTCAGCACTTCGAGCCAGTCGATACCGTCGGTGTCGGCGTACCCGACACCCCGGGCGATCGCGGTGCCTGCGAAGGCCGCGACGATACCGACGACGATGGTCAGCCAGATCGGGATGTTCTGCTTGCCGGGCGCGAGCAGCCGGCCGAGAACACCGATGACCAGCCCCACGACCAAGGCACTGATGATTCCGGATATAGCCATCGCAACTCCATTGTTCGGCGATGGTTCCGGATTCCCGGACAATTCCCGATGAAACCTATTTCACATCACCGCCGATCCGCCAGCAACGGGCCGAGCGGGCCGAGATCGATGTTCAATTCCTCCGGGGACACGCCGAAATGCTCGCACAGTTCCGCCATGCGCTCGTCCAGCCGCATGAGCGTCAGCCCGATCGCCTCGACCTGCTCGTCGGTGAGGTCGCCGCGGTCCACCCGTCGCAGCGCCTGCTTTTCCATCAGTTGCCGCAGCAGTTCCACCACGGTCAGCACGAGACTGGCCAGACCGCGCTCGACGCTGTCCGGATCGGTGTCGATGCGGCGCTTCGCGGGGTCAGTCATCGGCGGGCTGCAGTGCGCTCACCGAGGACAGCAGCGTCCGCAGCGAGATGTGCACGAGGTCGACGTCGGCGATGGACAGGGTGATCTCACCCGTCACGACGACCCCGCCGGCGAGGACCCGGTCGAGGAGGTCGACCAGCGCCACGGGCTGGTCGGCGACGGGCGCGGGAAGCGGTTCGGTCATGTTTCCTCCAAGGACGAGAACGAGTACGGCGGCCACGGCCCGGTGAGCTGGACCCGGATCGCCGGGCTGTCGTCGTCGCAGGCCGCCACCGCCTCGGCGAAGGCACGCGCGTCGTCGTCGCCGACGAGGTAGGCGGCGTTGAGCACCATCTGCTGGTCGTCACCGGACAACGCCTTGCTCTGCAACGGGTGCAGGCGCGCGCCGGCGGCCAGCGCCGCGAGTCTGGAGTGGACCTTCGCGGCCTGTTCGCGTGCGAGCCGTTCGGCGTCCGCGCGCGCGTCGCGTTCGGCGCGGCGCCGGGCGAGGTACGCCGTCCCGGCCCCCCGGCGGGACGGCGTCTCCGCACGCCCGGCCGGCGGCGGCTCCTCGAGGAAGACCTTGACGCCCCACTCGGTCCGCCCGGCCACACGATCCAGGGTGCGCGCCAGCTCGTGCCCGCGGTGTTCGAGGACGCGGCGCACGCCGTGCTCGTCGCGGTACACCGTGGCCAGCCGCACCGGCACGACCGGACCGGCGCCGGCGAGGGCGCCGACCACGGCGTCGTGCGCGCGGGCCACGGCGCCGAGCCAGTCCAGGTCCTCCAGGTTGCGGTGCAGGGCCTCCTCGCCGAACGTCTCCAGTGGCACGTCGCCGACGACGGCCGCCAGCTCGCCGGCCTCCACTGCGCGCAGGGCCTCCCCGGCGACGCCGCGCAGTTCGCCCGCCGCACCGGCGTTCTCCCGCCGGGCCACGGCGTAGAGCCAGATCCCGCTGTCCTCAAGCACCTCGGTCACCGTGCCGGTCCTCGATCACGGCGTGGTCGCCCGCGCCCTCCAGCTCCTCGACGCGGGCACGCAGCTCGCGGTTCTCCCGCTGCAGCCGCGTGGTGTCGCCGGAGAGCCAGGGATCGCTTTCCCACCAGTTGATCCCGACCTCCCGCGCGGTCTCCAGCGACGCGATCACCAGGCGCAGCTTGATGGTCAGCAGTTCGATGTCGAGCAGGTTGACCCGGATGTCCCCGGCGATCACCAGCCCCTTGTCGAGCACTCTCTCCAGGATGTCCCCCAGGTTGGCGGGCTGGTGGTTGCCCAGCGCGGGCGACCCGCCTCCGCCGGGGGTGGTGGCCGGCTGCCCGGCGGCCATGTCAGGACACCCCGCTTCCGCTGTCGGCCCGGCCGCGGACGTACCGCTTGGTGCGCCGGTAGGCGAGCAGCTCCCCGTCGGCGCCGAGTTCCAGCTCGTACAGGGCGAGCATGTCGGCCGAGGACGGGATCCGCCGGTCCTCCAGCACTTCGAGCTCGACGAGCCAGCCGTCGTCGGTGGGTTCGACCGAGGTGACCGACACCGGGTTCCGGCTGATCAGCTCGCCGGCGTGGGCGAGCGCCCGCGACGCCGCTTCCGGCGCGGACAGCACGCCGTCTCCGCCGGCCTCATCGCGTGCAGCCACTTGGCGGTCACCTCTCCTTCTCGTCGGTCTCCGTCACGTCCAGCCGCCGCAGGACCTGCTGCTGGACCTCGGCCTCCTCCTCCGCCGAGATCTCCCCCGCCGCGCGCTTCTCCTCCGCCGCTTCGAGTTCACGGCGGATCGACGCGGGCGCGGCGAGTTCCTCGTTGACCCGGCGCTGGATCAGCTCGCCGAGCTGGATCACGCCGCGCACCGGCAGCAGCGGGAGGCCGAGGATCCCGGACAGCAGGCCCATGCGCTACGCCTCCGGCCGTTGTGTCACGACGAAGTCGTACGCCGCGAGCGGGCCCAGCAGGCGCACCTCGGCGCGGCCCGACCAGTCCCGCGCGACGCGGTCGACGGCTTCCTCCAGATCGGACTGCTTCGCCGTCTCGACGAGGCACGCGAGGTGCACCGCGTCCTCTTCGTGCGTCGGCTCGCGCGGGGCGACCTGGGCGCCGATCTCGGCGAGCGCGTCGGCGACCCGCTTCGTGTCGGCCTCGCGCCGGGCGGCGATCGCGTTGCCGATCCCCTCACCCAGCGCGATCCGCTCGTTGCGCGTGGCGTCCTCGGACTTCCCGCGGATCGCCTCCCGCAACTGGGCGAGCTTCTCGTCGGACTCGAGGATCTCGCGCAGGATGGTCTCCTCCACGTAGCGCGCCTTCACGACGTACTGCGCCTTGCCCTCCAGCTCGTCCAGTGCCGCGACGAAGTCGTCCTGGTTGGCTTCGAGCAGTTCCGTGCGCACGGCGTCCTCGTCGGTGACCACGGCGCCGAAGCGCAACGGCAGCACCGGCACCTCGGCGGCGGCCGCGTCGAGCAGCGCCGCGTGCGCGGTGAGGTCCTCCGGCCGCCCGAGCGGCTTGTCCCGCGGAACCTCGCTCACCAGCGCGGCGATCCGGTCGTGCTTGACCGCGCGGACCTCGGCAGGCGGGTCGCCGACGCCACGGGCCTCCGGATCGGTCTCGACGTCGGACGGCACGATGCCGTACACGTAGACCACCGTCTCCCGCTCCTCGCTCATCGCCCACCGCCCTTCCGGCGGGCGCGCTCCGGCTCCTCGTCGCCGCCGAGGAGGTCCTGCAGCTTCTCGCCCGCGGCTTCCAGCGCTCCCCGGGTCTTCGCCTTCGAGCCGCCGGAGGTCACGTCCTCCAGCAGGTCCGGCAGGCCCTTCTGCTCGGTGTCGGAGATGTCCAGCCGGTTCACCGCCTCGGCGAACCGCAGGTAGGTGTCCACGCTCGCGATGACGACCCGGGCGTCGATGGTCAGCAGTTCGATCCCGACCAGCGACACGCGCACGTAGGCGTCCAGGACGAGTCCCTTGTCCAGGATCGTGTCGATCACGTCCGCGAGGCTGCTGGAGGTGGGCCGGTCCAGGCCCCCGCCGCCGCCCGACGGCTGAACCGCTGTCGTCATCGCCTGCTCCGTCCTCTGCCCGCCGACGCCCGGGCGCGTGTCCGGCGCGCCGGCGGTTCCTCGGCCTCTTCTTCGGGCTCTTCGTCTTCGGGTTCTTCCTCGTCCGGTTCTTCCTCGTCGGGCGCCTCGGCCTCGTCGGGCTCCGGCTCCTCGGGTTCCTCCTCCGGTTCCTCGTCGCTGTCCTGGACCTGGCCGTCGTGGATCTCGCCGCGCCAGCCCTCCACCTCGTCCGGGTGCAGGATCGCTTCGGTCATCACGTGCCGCTGGAAGTGCTTGAGCTCCAGCCGCGCGCGCCGCCCCTGGGCCCGCCAGATGTTGCCGGTGCGCTCGAACAGGCCCTGCGGGTGGTACTCCAGCACCAGCACGACGCGGGTCAGGTCCGGGGTCAGCTCGTGGAAGGTGACCGCGCCGTCGACGTGCCCCTTCTCGCCCTTGGAGCGCCACACGATGCGCTCGTTGGGGACCTGTTCGAGGATCGTGGACTCCCACGTGCGGTGCGACCAGAAGATCTGCGCCTTCCAGGTCAGCTTCTCGTCGCTGGTCTGGTCGACGTTCTCGACCTTCTTCATGAAGCGCGGGAACTCGGTGAAGCGGGTCCACTGGTCGTACACCAGGTCGATCGGGGCGCCGATGTCGGCCTGCTCGACGATGTTGGTGACCTTGAGCTTGCCGCCCCCGCCACCACCGCCGCCGGAAACGGCGTCCTTCACCTTGTCCGCGAGCCCGGACAGCCCGCCCTTGACCGCGCCCATCATCGCCTTGCCCTTGACGCTGGGCTTGCCGCCGGTGACGGCTTCGATCAGGCCGCCACCGCCGCCACCGGAGGCGTAGTCCTGCAGGCGCCCGGAGGTCGAGGTGATCCGGTTCGCCAGCGAGGTCGACGCGCGGGTGGTGACCGCGCCGGCCAGTTTGCGCAGCGCTTCGGTCAGCTCGCTGGACGGCTTCGGGGCGGCGTCGGCCACGCCGGAGGCCGTGTCGGTGGTCTTCTCGAGAGTCTTCCTGATCTGGTCGGTGGCCACGGCGCTCACCTCCGCGCCCGGCGGACCGGGGTGCGGGCGGCGGCCGCCCGGCCGGTGCGGCGCGCCCGGGTGGGAGCGGGCTCTTCGTCCTCGTCCTCAGGCTCGGGCTCGGGCCGGCGGCGCCGGGTGGCGGTGCGGCGGGCGCGCGCGGGTGGCGCGGGCTCCTCTTCGGGCTCCTCCTCCGGCTCTTCCTGGGACTCTTCGTCCTCTTCGGGCGCTTCTTCGGCCCGGTCCTCGGTCTCCTCGTCGGTGTCCTCCGGCTCCTCTTCGGCGCCCTCGTCCGCGGACGGGCGCTTCGCACCGTCCTGGAGGCGCTCGCTGAGCGACTCGATGCGCTGCGAGGCCGCCGTCACGGCGGCCGCCTTCGCCGCGCTGAGCAGCTGGTCGCGGGCGACGTCGGTCAGTTTCGTCAGCTCCGCGGACGAGCCGAGCTGGCTCAGGCCGTTCTGCAGCAGCTTCCCCGGGGTGACGCCGGTCTTGCCGGTCGCTCCCGCGGCCGCGATCATCAGCGCCAGGCGCATCTTCTTCGTGCGGCCCAGTAGGTAGCCGAGCCCGACACCGAGGGCGACACGCGATCCTGCCTTCATTCGTAGTCCTCCTGACTCCGGCGATTGGCGAGTCCTGCCGACAACCCACGCGCCACCCCCCGAACTCATCGGGGCGAGCAGGATGTACCGGCCGAGAACTACCCCGCGGCCTCGGCGGAAAAACTGCGAGCGGCGGCCGAAAAACAATTTCCACGACACGATCTTTGTCCAAGATCTACTCACCATTTCCCTACTGGGGCGTCAAAACACGGTTCAACAGCCAGTTTCCGGCATCGGTGTCCGGGGTGGACCTATACTCCGGAAAATCGCCGGGACAATTCTCCGCGCGGAAATGGGTGACGAAACGAGTACCGATAGCGAGGGAATCGAGAGCGGATCCGCTGTCACCGGAACCGCGGCGAAGTTGCTTTCCGCCGCCCGCGGGCAGCGGCGACTGTCGCAACGGGAACTGGCGCGTCTGGCGGGCGTGCCACAGTCGACGGTGGCGACGATCGAGGCAGGCCGCCGCCAGCCGTCGGTCGCGATGCTGGAACGCCTGCTGCGCGCGGCGGGTTTCCACCTCGCCACGGAGCTCGTGAACGCGCTGCGCCCGAGCGAGCTCCTGGAGCGCCAGCGGCGAAGCGCCACCGAGGTCCTCGCGCGCTACCCGGTGACGCGGGCGTGGCTGACGGGCCCCGCCGCCCGCGGCGAGGACCGCCCGGACTCCGGACTCGACCTGGCGGTGGCGCTACGCCCCGCCGCGACGGCCGACGACATCGCCGGGCTGGGCGCGGAACTGTCCGGTGTGCTCGGCTGCCCGGTCGAGGTGACGACCGGCGATTCCGGCGGTGGAGAGGACTTCTTCTACACGCGCAGCGCTTAGACCGGGCGCCCGTTGGACGTGGCGGCGGGCCAGGACACGCCGCCATGCCGAGGGACGCTGCCGCGCACCGCGGAAGCTGCCGCTACCGGCACGGGCCGCCACCACCGGGTGGCGCCGAGCGCCCGTCAGCCATGGCGGCCGGCCAGGACCGCGCCGCCGTTGCCGG